>JAFSAX010000164.1 GCA_017442105.1 Selenomonadales bacterium
AAATGTCCACTCGTTACCGGGTCAAAACTCCCCGAGCAAACGCCAATTCTCATATTACGACTCCTTTACAACTTTTTGTGCATCAAAAATGATACGACAGTTTCACCGTATCGTTCTTGACGGCGTATCTCCAGTTTCGCAAGAGATGCTTCATCTATCATCTCTTTTTTCGAATGTTCTGTGACCAGTACACCACCGTCTGCCAAAACATTGCTTGTGTCAACGCTCGTCACGACCTTCTCAACGAACCCCTGCTCATACGGCGGATCGGCAAAGATCAGATCAAACTGTTTCCCTTCGCTTGCATATTGCGCCAGATAGCGAAGTCCATCACCTTTGAGCACAGTAATACGATCATCCAGTTTCGTCTTGACAGCATTTTCTCGAATAATGCGTTGACAGTTCGCACTTTTATCAATTGCGATCGCAGATGATGCGCCTCGGCTGAGCGACTCTAAGCTCAGATTGCCCGTCCCTGCGAACACATCCAAAACGCGCGCATCTTCTACCAGATACCCCAGAATGCCAAATAGCGATTCTTTTACACGATCGGTAGTCGGCCGTGTAGACAAGCCTGTCGGTGTTTTCAATTGTATTCCTTTAGCACTGCCTGTAATAATTCTCATATTCATCCCTCAGTTTAATATTGTATCATATTTCACCTATCTCATACAATATAGAAAGATTTACTTCTTTTCTCGACTGCGATCACCTTATATTACAGGATTTTTGCTCGATAACGCGAATGTTATTGTCAATACGAAAAGGAGACATGACATGCGAATCACATACCGTTTACTGCTACTACTCATCAGCATACCGCTATTGTTTCTGCTATCATCCTGCAGTCCCCATTCGTCTATTGCCGACTCTTATGAAGTTGATGCTCATTTTTCCGGACAGGCCAAACGTGTTGCACTCCTTCCGCTTGACAGCCGTCCTGCTTGTACTCTGCTCCCCGAACGGTTGGCGCGTATCGGAAACATCGACCTCGTCATTCCGCCCAAAGATATCTTAGACCACTATCACCGACCTGCCGATCGTGCACAGCTTCGTGAGTGGCTGCAAACAGAAGCAGACAAGACTGATACGATGATCATCTCTGCCGACATGCTTCTGCACGGCAGTCTTCTCCATTCTCGCAAAAACGAGCTGACTGAGGAAGAGATAGCCTCCACGCTTGATTTTTTACGCACCTTGCGTAAAGAACATCCTTCTTTGCGTTTATTCGTATTCCATACGATACCGCGTCTTTTGATTGCCGATGATGAAGAAACAGAAGAATACCAAGAGGATATGCTCTCTTATTCAACGCTCCAAGAAGAAATATTTCTATTTAACCAGTCCGACTTACTCGAAGATCTGACAAAACTGGAGGACGATATCCCGCAAGATATCCGCGACCGTTATCATCGTCTGTACGATCGTAACCGAAAGACGAACGAAGCACTCTTTTCACTCGTTGCCGACGGCACGATCGAATATCTCGCGATCGGACAAGATGACGGCCATGTATTCGGGCTGCCGAATCTTGTGAAAGAACACCTTGACCGACAAGTACGTCATGACGCTTTGTTATCGGAACGTGTCGAGATCGTTCGCGGTGCCGATGAATTGGCGATGCTTCTCGTCAGCCGTATCGCAACAGAAAAACTTCCTCCACTGTCCGTCTATGTCGCTTACGGCGATCAAGATATGAGCGGTGTAGTCATGCCATTTATGTCGCAATCCGTCAATACGACAGTGGAAGAAAAGCTGGCATCTGTCAACGCGCAACGCGTGTATTCGGCAGATGAAGCAGACTACATTCTTTATCTCTATATCGGAGATGATGCCGGTGATCTTGACCGCCCACGCACCGCAACAAATACGATCCGACAATTCGATGCCGTGGATAAGCCGATCGCACTCGTCGATCTCAGTGAGCACTTCCGCGCCTCCGAAACACTCTTGCCCACCCTTCTGAAAGAAGAGTTCCCTATCCATCGTCTGATCGCCTATGCAGGTTGGAATACTGCCAGTAATGCCATCGGAACGGCAGTATCAGAGGCAAGTCTTTACACAGCCAAAATGAAACAAGCACAAACAGCTGAAGAACAACTTGCCATCGGTCATGCAAACCTTTTGTTTTTGAACGATCGTTTCCTCGATGATTACTACTACATGAAACTTATTCAGCCATATTTGAAACTGCGATTGAGTGCGCTTCTGTCCGACCCATATCAGCTATCAATGAAAACCTATTACGAAGCCAATAGCTGGCTCGATACCGCTATGCAGAATCAAGCTGAACTGTTATCGGCGACTGCGGCATATCAGACCCCGTTCTATCTCCCGCTTGCAACGCTTGATAAGCCGCTTACGATCTCTCATCTAACTGTCGAATCGAGCCTGCCATGGGAGCGAACTTTTGAAGCAAAAATCATCACAAAAATTATTTTAAAAAATTTGCAAAAACCTGTTGACATATCCCGATAAGTGAATTATAATAAACAAGTCGGTTGGACATCGGGGCGTAGCGCAGTTTGGTAGCGCGCATGGTTCGGGACTATGAGGCCGCAGGTTCGAATCCTGTCGCCCCGACCACTTACAACCTACAAACTTCATACTGGGGTATCGCCAAGTTGGTAAGGCACGGGTCTCTGACTCCCGCATTCCTAGGTTCGAGTCCTAGTACCCCAGCCACGCAAGCAAAAGCCATCATTTTTTGATGGCTTTTTTTGTTATACTTGTGGTATCCTATATACAGGAGGGATTCTTATGAAATATATTCGCCTTTGTTTCCTTACTGTTATATGTTTTGTTTTTTTACTCGCACCACTCGCCTCCGTGCAAGCCTCTGCACCAACATCACCACAGCGCATTGCGATCCTCCCTGTTCAATTCATGGTCGCATCCGATGCCCGCAGTGATATTGCAAAGTTGGTAGGCGATCCCGTTGCCAAGAAATTCTATCATGCCCTGAACAATTTTACCAAAAAATACGAGTACCTCACTCCGTCCGACATCAAGCAAGAGCTTCCCGAACTTCATTCCTATCCCTATTTATCGGACGATGAGTTAAAAGACCTTGCAGACCGTCTTGGTGCTGATATTCTCCTCGCACCGATCATTGCAAGATGCATTGATCATCAAACATACTCCTTCTTAGACGAAATGTTACAGGAAACGTATATCGAAGTACATTTGGTCGGTTATGAACGCAGTCAAGACCATATCATTCGACTGGCTGATTGCGAACAATATTGGGGCGTCTATGCGACACCATTCACAGCTGTCCCGCTCACACGCGACCTTATGAACAGATTGATACCCGAATTGGAAAAGAATGTCCCTGCTCCTCTCATCAATAAATAGCAAAAAGCCTTCACGTAAACGTGAAGGCTTTTTTATTATTTCAAGTTCAATTCAACGAGCTCATACGCTTGCGTGCCCATGCCCAATTTTTCGGCATGTTCCAAACACGTTACCCAGTTCGTTCCCGGACTGACAGTATGGAAATGATCACCGTGTACACCGTTTGCCTGCGCCTGATCGTCAAGATAACTTCCACCGATGATAGGTGCCTTATTGATAAGATCTGCACAAGCACGATCGAGTGCAACAGGGTCGAACGAAGCCGCAATACCGATATTCGGCACGATCGGAACATCGTTTTCCGCATGGCAGTCGCAGAACGGCGAAATATCCGTCATGATAGCAATATGGAAGTGCGGTCTGTCATGAAGGATAGCCCATGTATATTCAGCCATTTTTTTGTTGAGATCATCTTTCGAAGCATCCCAAGACGGTACGATCGCATTGAAGTGGCAAGCGCCGAGGCAACGACCGCAACCGACGCAGCGATCTTTGTCGATCGTCATTTTGCCGTCTTCCAAGACAGGTGCACCATGCGCACAAATTTTCGCACAAACACCGCAGCCTACACAGCGATTTGCACGCACACGCGGTTTGCCTGCGCAGTGCATTTCCATTTTACCGGCACGAGAACCGCCGCCCATACCGATATTTTTGATAGCGCCGCCGAATCCTGTAAGCTCATGTCCTTTAAAATGCGTCAAGCTAATGATGATATCAGCATCCATCAATGCACGGCCGATCTTCGCTTCCTGTACAAGTTCACCGTTCGGTACAGGCACATATGCTTCGTCCGTACCTTTAAGACCATCGGCAATGATGATCTGGCACCCTGTCGAGAACGGCGAATAACCATTTTCGTATGCCGCATCCATGTGTTCAAGCGCATCTTTACGACGACCGACATAGAGCGTATTGCAGTCCGTCAAGAACGGTTTACCACCGAGTTCTTTCACTTTATCGACAATAACTTTTGCATATTGCGGGCGCAGATATGCCAAGTTGCCCGGCTCGCCGAAATGAATTTTGATCGCCGCGAATTTTTCTTTAAAGTCGATCGTTTCAATGCCTGCTTCTTTCATTACCGCTTCCAGTTTTTGAAGCAGATTCACTCGCATCGTCGTACGCATATTCGTAAAATAAACTTTTGCCGTCAATTCTCTCTCCTCCTACGATAGAAAAGCCACAATGTCATTTTCATTGTGGCTATGTTTTCCTATAAAATTCGTGCTGTCCGTCAAAATTCCTGCTACTTGATACGCAAAACTCCCAAGAGAGCACCGATCAGCGATGCAGACAAACAGATACCCGCTGAAACGCTGATCCAAAATGCCGTGATATCTATGCCACTGCACCAAGCAATACATAGCCCTGTCAGCCAACAGGTAAGTCCGTTGACACCACCGAGCCATACAGCCTTTCGCAAGAGCCTTCGACTACCGACATATGCCCCTATCCCCATACTGATGATCGGAATGACAGAGGCAACGTATACGCCATACTCACCGAACAGATCAGGTATCAACCATTCGGCAAGACTGACAGCAAACAGCAATACGATCAATAAGATAGAAGATACGATCAGAGCAAAGAATACTCCGTTTCCGAAACTTCGCGTCCCAACCTCTGACAATCGTCCACTTTGATATCGTCTTGCCTTTTGCATATCATCGCCTCCCAGTTGATAGATGATATGCGCTGTATCGTCAGCTTATGCTTCGTTATCCCCAAGCATCTTCAATGCGCTATGGTTCGTAAAGTCAACCTGAAGCGGTGTTACCGAGATATATCCGTCGCGAACAGCCGTCGTATCAGTGTCAGCATGACCTTTTTCTTCAATCGGCGTACCGCCCATCCAGTAATATGTACGACCCGTCGGGTCTTGTCGTTTCACGAATGTATTGGCATAGTCACGACGACCGAGCGGTACAACACGCACGCCTTGATATCCGCCTTCACGAAGCGGCGGGAAATTCACATTGATAAGCATCTTTTCTTTTGATGCGCTCGGATAAAATCGGCGAATCACCTTGACGGCCTCTTTCGCAACGACCTCCATATCCTCTGCCCGCTTGCCTTCGAACGAAACAGCGAATGATGCGACCCCGTGCAGATATCCTTCAACAGCGGCACCGACTGTACCCGAATAGAGTACGTCCGTACCCAAATTATACCCTGCGTTAATGCCCGATATCACCACATCAGCATCAATTGCAAGCCCTTCCAAACCAAGCTTCACGCAGTCAACAGGCGTACCACCGCACATATATGCTGTAATGCCTTCTCCCATATCGACAACATCAACACGGATCGGGTCATGCACCGTGATCGAATGGCTCGTCGCACTTCTTTCTCCATCAGGTGCAACAACAAACACCTCTCCGACTTCGCGAAGCGCACTCGCCAGCGCACGGATTCCCGGCGCCATCACACCATCGTCATTCGATAACAAAATACGCAAAATGATCCCTCCGTTACAATTGTCCCAAGAATTTATGCGTCTGCGGAATCACGCGAACATCATGGAGGTGAGCAAGCGCCATCTCTTGATAACGAAGCATCGCTTCCGCGCTGATCGCATGAATTTTACCCGTAGGCGTCACAGGCTGCAAAATAAGCGGGATCGTTTTTCCTGCTCGCGCAACCATCTCAATCGCCCGCATGACCTCTTCTTCCGTCGTTTCAGCTGCAACGACCAGCTTCACGAACAATTCTTTTTCTTTTGCCGTATTCAAAAATACGTCATGCTCTTTAAAGCAATCTCTGCCTGTAATACTAGGAAGCTTGATATCCATACTGATGATATCAACTGCCGATATCACTTCACGAAGCGCCTCCCACATCGTTCCGTTCGTTTCCAAATAGACAGGCACACGGAACTGCGCGAGTTCGCGTATCACAGACGGGTGACAGAGCGGTTCACCGCCCGTCACACTGATCGCTTGATGCGAAACAGCATCAAGCATCTCCTCAATCTTCTCTTTCAAAAAGGAGCCTTCGACAGGATTCGGATACGTTTTGAACGAGCGACTGCCCGCATGCGTTTCTATCCTGCACTGCGCAGGCGTCTTGTGCGACTCTTTCGTATCACAATAAGCGCAGTTCAGATTACAGCCGGGAAGACGTACAAAGAGCTGTCTTGCACCGACATAAAGGCCTTCTCCTTGAATCGAAGAAAATATCTCAATTACATTCGTCGTATCCATTAACATCAGTCCTCATAATAGAGCACAGCAGATTTCGGCGACTCCCATACGCGAACGCTCTTGAGCGTGACCGTCGAATGGAACAGATCGCTTTTCTGAAGTTCCTGATAAATAAAACGAGCCATATTTTCCGCCGTCGGATTCATCGTTTTGAACGCATCAAGCTCATTCAAATAATAATGGTCGAGCTTACTGATAACAAGCTCGTCGATCGCTGCTTTAAGATCTTTAAAATCCACCAAGAAACCGAGTTCATTGAGTTTTGTACCGACGACCATAACATCGATCGTCCAGTTATGACCGTGCATACGATTGCATTTGCCCGGATAGTCTACAACACGATGTGCCGCTTCAAAATCAACTTTTACCAACAATTCATACATGTTTTTCACCTCTGAATAATATTTGTTTGAAGAAGAAAAAGGTGAGACAGGCTCACCTTTTATTTCGAATTTACATTCTCTTTTCCGATCGCCTTGATCTCATTGTAGCTCATACCGCGTGTATGCTTCGTATGGCTCCATTCCTTATTGTGACGGCGAATGAATCCCATAGCCGTGATCGGGATCCAGCTGTAAATGAACAGCGGATAGAAGAGCCAGTAATACCATACTTTCCAATTGACACGAATCTTAAGCAAAATAAGCATTGGCAAAACATACTGTACGATCGTAATGACTGACCATAATTCGGCAGGCAATACGGTGTTCAATATATATGTAAAGAACGGATACGCATTATATATCCATGTAGAAATAACGAAGAACGTCGACATCAACAAGAAATGCGGCTGTGACAGATGAACGATACCGTCCAAGATACGAATATCACGCTGACGGATACCTTCTTTGATAAGTTTCGGAATATAACGTCTTGCAACATCAAAATGTCCCTGTGCCCAACGTTGTCTTTGATCCCACGACTGCTTAAAAGTGAGCGGTTTTTCATCATAGACGATCGCATCATGTGCCCACGTCGTACGAGTACCCGTCATCAACACTTTCATCGTGAACTCCATATCTTCCGTCAAGCAATGCGCGCCCCAACCGAATTTTTCGAGAATATCGGTCGAAATACACATACCCGTACCGCCAAGCACGCTCGACAAACCGATATTCGATTTGGCAAGATGCCAGATATGGTTCGTTACCCAGAACATGATCGCGAATGTACCTGCGACCCAAGTATCAGTCGGGTTTTTCGCATCGAGATAACCTTGAATGACTTTTTCCCCTTTGCAAAGCTTGCTGTTCATCTCCAAAAGGAAGTTCGGATGAACAAGATTGTCCGCGTCGAAGATCACGACACCGTCATATTTGCGTTCCATTTTAAACAGACGATCGAACATCCATTCCATCGCGTAACCTTTACCGCGCTCTGTCGGATTCGTACGCTCATGTACGATCGCACCTGCTTCTGCAGCAACCTTCGCCGTATCATCCGTACAGTTATCGGCAATTACGAAGATATCGTACATCTCACGCGGATATCGAAGCACACCGAGATTCTCAACGAGCTGACCGATAACTTCACGCTCATTATGCGCCGCAACAATGATCGCGAATGTCTTTCTCGGCGTCAAAATTTTCTTTTCTTTAGAATGCCAGATACCGAAGAACCCGATTGTAAAATAATACAGCGTATAGAATACGATAATAAACTGGATCGGTATCATGATAATGTCGAAGAAATGATTCATGGATCTAAGCTCCCTCTACTTCCATTTTTCCGCAGAAAACTCTCTGATAGAGTTTATTTCTTAAATACATTAAAACCTAAATTCAAAAGACCGAATAAAATATACGTGAAGAAAATGACAAACAAAAGCGAATTGGAATATGTAATAAAAATGTAAAGACCGACAGCTGCCGCAATAACAGCAGGAATCTTGCCGAACGTTTCCCCTTTGCCTTTGAAGTCGGGATATTTGACCGTGCTGACCATCAAGTAGCCAAACAAAAGAACGAGTGCGATGAACATCCATGCTTCAAGATGGATACCCATGTAGATAAATGCCGCAAGCACACAACCGCCCGCCGGGATCGGCACACCCATGAAATAACCTTTGACAACGCCCGTATTAACATTAAAACGAGCCAAACGGAACGCACCGCAAGCTGCAAAAAATACTGCTGCCAATATTCCGATAAAGCCGTATTCATGGAGTTGGAACGAGTACGCAAGCACTGCCGGTGCAACACCGAACGAAACCAAGTCGCAAAGCGAATCAAGTTCTTTACCAAGCTCACTCGTTTCATTGAGATAGCGAGCCACCCGACCGTCCATACCGTCGGCGATCATTGCCAAAATAATGCACCATACGGCACACTCATATCTACCTTCGAGCGTCGCCACGATAGAAAACATACCAAATACCAGATTAAGCATCGTTACCAAATTCGGGATATGTTTTTTCACTTTTCAATCCTCCCGATGACTGTCACGCCGCCTTTGACGCGATCACCTTTTTTTACATTTACTGTTACACTGCTTTTCGGCATCACGATCTCCGTGCACGACCCGAATTTGATCAGACCGTACGTCTGACCTTTTTCAAGTACATTGCCGAGCGTTACCCACGACACGATACGACGCGCCAAAAGACCCGCGATCTGTGTGACCAGTATCTTCACACGGCCATTATCCAGACCGATCGAATGACGCTCATTGACCCAGCCGACAGACTTTTGGAACGCAGGCTTGTACTGCCCGCAGATATAATGTTGATATTTGATCTCCCCTTCGATCGGCGCACGATTGACATGCACATCAAAGACCGAAAGGAAAATGATTACCTTATTACACGGTTCTTCCACAAACGAGTCGTCCACTTCAACGACATCCATTACCGTACCATCAGCAGGCGATACGATGATCGTATCATCGCTTGGAACATCGCGACTCGGATTACGGAAGAAAAAGCACATAAACAATGCTAAAATTCCAGGAATAATACTTAAGATAGGATCGATCAAAAGCGCGACGATCGCCGTTACCAGCGCAAATCCGCCAATGAATACCCACCCTTCCTTTACGATTGGCAGTTTCACCATACTAGGCCTCCCTTTCAGTCAACACTGCGTTGACTTCACCCATTATAATATATCTTTCTCTTTCTTGTCTATCGTTTTTTGGCACACAAAACTGCCAGCACAAAGCGCGGAAGTGCCAACATTCTGAGGATTCGTTTCGGCTGACAAAGCAGTCTGAACAACCACTCCAGCTTCGCTTCCTGCATCCATTTCGGTGCTCTTTGAACAACGCCTGCCATAACATCGAGCGTACCACCGACACCGATGATAAGCGATGCTGTCAGCTCGTCTTTGTGCTGCATGATCCAGTTCTCCTGTTTCGGCACACCGAGTGCAACCAGCACAAAATCCGCCTTTGCTTCATTGATCATGCGAACGATATCACTCTCTTCCGTTTCCGCAAAAAAGCCGTCACGCACCCCACAGACCGTAAGGCCGGGATACTTCGCCTCTGCATTCTCCTTCGCAGTCATCGCAACGCCGGGCGCACCACCAAAGAAAAATACTCTGTATCCCTTTTTCGCCGATAAAGCCAAGATATTTTGCGTCAAGTCAAATCCTGCTACTCGCGTCTGCTGAAGACCATATTGTCTGTTGAGCGCCCATACCGCACCAACGCCGTCGGGAACAACGAGATCTGCTTCACGAAGTGCGTGAGCAAGCGATGGATCATTTTGCGCCATCATTATCATTTCGGGATTCGCTGTCGCGATCACACGACACCGATCCGATGTAAGTAAAAAGTCGGCCGCTCTGTCAACAGCTTCATCCATATGGAGCGTATGAATGCCGACTCCTAAAATTTCTTTTTTCGGTATCACTGAATAGTTCCCTCTCAAACCAATTTAATCTTCTTATTATTTTACCACAATAGGAAGGGAAATTTCAATCTATTCATGGTATTCTCTCGCTTAAAAGCCAAATATCCCAAACGGATCCCACCATTTATTTTCCTTCTCTTCCTCTGCTCTCATCTTCTCGGCTGATTTTGGCTCCGTCCCCTTGATAAAAGCACTGTATTCCGTATTCTCATCAGGCCACTCGGCATATTTTCCATTGTAATAATAGACAGGTACATCCGTTACGACCGTATCGGGCACAACAAATCTCGTTACAGGCTTGTCGTGATAGATACGGCTCATCATCTGTCCCCACATTCCCGCAACCGTCGTACCCGATATATTGGCAGGAGATCTGTCATCTTTTCCCACGAAAATGCCCGCTGCCAATTCAGGCGTATATCCGATAAACCAAGCTGTCCTGTAATCGTCTGTCGTGCCCGTTTTTCCGCCCGCTTCCCGACCGATATTGGCAGGTGTGCCCGTTCCTGTTGCCAGCACCTCTTTCAGCATATCGGTCATCAGATACGCAACCTCAGGCGTCAACACTGCTGACTGTGTGAGCACCCCTTCTTCCAGCACAGCATCCTTCTCGTCGACGATCTTCCTGATCGCGATCGGCGCAGAATAGATACCTTGATTGCCAAACGCTGTATAAGCTGCCGTCAACTCCATCAGATTGACACCACTTGACATTCCGCCAAGAACCGTTGCCAGATGCCTGTCCTCCTCTGTCAACGTCGTGATACCAAGCCGTCTTGCCAAATCGAGTATCGCATCGATCCCGACCTGCTTTCCGAGCCGTACCGATGCCACATTCGACGAATTTTTCAGTGCACGCTTTAGTGTGATCGGTCCTAAATAGACATTGTTATAATTACTCGGCCGATATCCGTTAAAATCGCCTTGTACATCTTGCACCATTGAGTTCGTGCGCATCCCCTGCATCAATGCCGCCGCATAAACGATCGGCTTAAACGCAGACCCCGGTTGACGCACTTCTTCTATCACGCGATTGCGCTGACTGTCGCCATACGAACGACCGCCTACCATCGCTCTGATAGCACCGTTCGTTACGTCTAAGATAAGCACCGCACCTTCCCGCTCTTTTAATACCGATTCAGCTTCTTTTTGCATCGCAAGATCGAGCGTCGTATACACCTTCAAGCCACCTTGATAGACACGCTCTTCACCGTATTTCTCCACTAACATCTGCGCAACATAATCAAGGAAATACGACGCTTCTACCTCCCTCTTTTTCTGCTCAAATATCGGTATCGGCTCTTGATTCGCCGCCCATTCCTCTCCTTCGCTGATATATCCGATCCTCTGCATCTCTGCCAGCACGACTGCCCGCCGACTTTTCGCCGCATCCATGTCCCGATACGGTGAAAACAGCCTTGGTCCACGTGCAAGTCCTGCAATCAGCGCACTCTCTGCGAGCGTTAATTCTCGCGCACTCTTCTTAAAGTAGGCCTGCGATGCCGCCTCCACCCCATATGCGCCTTCACCGAAATAGACTTGGTTGAGATACGCCTCCATGATCTCTGCTTTGGTAAACTTCTGCTCTAAAACGAGTGCCAACAGAGCTTCCTTCAACTTCCGCGTCATCGTACGTTCTTGCGTCAAAAACATCTCTCTTGCCAACTGCTGTGTGACTGTACTGCCGCCTTCTACGATCTCACCGGCTTTGATATTGCGCAAAAGCGAACGCATTATCCCGATCGGATCGATCCCGAGGTGCGACTCAAATCGCGTATCTTCATTGGCAACAATCGCCATTGGCAGATAGGCAGACATCTCTCCGAGTGACACAGGAACGCGATTCTGCTCAAACAGCTTGGCGAACGCTTCATCGTTACGATCAAAAACCTGGGTCGCTGCCCGATAACGAAACGACTGGAGCGAATCCGCTTTGGGAAGATCCCACATCGCATACATTCCTGCAAGCAAAACATATAACCCAGCACCAATGCCCATGATAAATAGTATGATCTGTTTCATGTCAGTCCCTCCTATTCTCCTTAGTATGAGAGGAAACCGACCTTTTTACCACATAACTACGCACAAAAAAGAAGGCCTTGCAAAAGCAAGACCCTCTTGTATTACCGAATTACAAGCTGTAGTTCGGCGATTCTTTTGTGATATTGACATCATGCGGATGGCTTTCTTTAAGACCTGCGCCCGTGATGCGGATAAATTTCGTTTTCGTTTTGAGTTCTTCGATATTTCTGACACCGCAGTAACCCATACCTGCACGAAGACCACCGAGGAGCTGATATACCGTATCAGCCAACGCGCCTTTGTACGGAACGCGACCTTCGATACCTTCCGGAACGAGCTTGTCCATGTTTTCCTGGAAATAACGGTCTTTGCTGCCCTGTGCCATAGCACCGAGGGAACCCATACCGCGATATACTTTGTAGCTGCGGCCTTGGTAGATCACTTTTTCGCCCGGGCTTTCTTCCGTACCTGCGAACAAGTTACCTGCCATAACAACGCTTGCACCTGCAGCCAACGCTTTTACAACGTCACCGGAATATTTAATACCGCCATCGGCGATGACCGGTACACCATATTCTCTTGCAGCCATTGCACAATCATATACAGCCGTGATCTGCGGAACACCGATACCTGCGATAACACGAGTCGTGCAGATAGAACCCGGTCCGATACCGACTTTGACAGCATCTGCGCCTGCTTCGATCAACGCACGCGTAGCTTCAGCCGTTGCTACGTTACCTGCGATAAGCTGGAGATCAGGATATTTTGCTTTGATTTTTTTCACCGTGTTGATAACGCCCGTCGAATGACCATGCGCCGTATCAACAACGACAACGTCAACATTAGCTTTTACGATAGCATCCAAACGATCATTCATATCAGCGCCGACACCGATCGCAGCCGCAACGAGAAGACGACCTCTTGCATCTTTGGCAGCATTCGGATATTTCAAGCGTTTTTCGATATCTTTGATCGTAACCAAACCGCGAAGACGACCTTCTTCGTCAACAAGCGGAAGTTTTTCAATACGGTGTTTGCGAAGGATCTCTTTCGCATCTTCGATCGACGTACCGACAGGAGCCGTGATCAAGTTTTCGCGCGTCATGCAAGAAGCAATCTTAAGCGACATATCCGTTTCAAAACGAAGGTCGCGGTTCGTCAAAATACCGACCAATTTATCATTTTCCGTAACAGGTACACCCGAAATATGATAGCGTTCCATCAGATCATGTGCATCTCCGAGCGTATTTTCCGGCGACAAGAAGATCGGATCAACGATGATACCATGCTCCGAACGTTTTACTTTATCGATCTCATGAGCCTGCTGTGCGATCGGCATATTTTTGTGAATAACACCGATACCGCCTTCGCGAGCCATTGCAATAGCCATTTTTGCTTCCGTTACCGTATCCATACCGGAGCTGATAATAGGAATATTCAATTTGATCTTTTTCGTCAAATACGTGCCAAGTTCAACATCGCGCGGCAAAACATCAGATGCAGCAGGTACTAACAAAACATCATCAAACGTCAAACCTTCTTTTCCAAATTTTTCTTCGAACATATCTTATCTGACCCCTTTTCCGTTTCGTTTTTGCGTATTTTTATTATCATACCATCTAAAATTATTATCGTCCAGTAGTTTTACATATTTTTTTAAGGAAATTTCTCTCATCCACATTTAATAGCAATACGGAGCAAAGCCTGTCCGCTCCCAGATCCGATTCTGCACGAAACGCAAAACCTCTTCCACCTTACGACGGCTTTTCTTCTTCTCGTGCAAATACCCTTCCAAAAACAACTGTTCTTCCGAATACGGAAAACTCTTCTTCGCCTGCTCACAAAACTGCACAGAGCAGACGATGCTCGCCTCGATTTGCCACAAAAGATTCTGCCTCGCCCAGAGATCGCCATTCGCATCAACAATGGCAGGCAATCCTTGCCACTTTTCTTCACTGCGCACGATACGAACCACAGACTGTACTCCGCTGTACGACGCGATCGCCGTCAGATACTGTCTTGCTTCGTCTGCCAATATCGCAGACAACGCACATTCCAATTCATCAGAGGAAGCCAGACGGCGCATACAATCTGCCAATACTGCTTCTTCCGTTTTCGCCAGTTGCTGCAGTAACTCGCTAATCGTTCTCTCCCCCTTTGCCATGATCTGACACATTACTTATCGCTCAGAAGTGTACCACCCATGCCAAAACTTTCTTTCGGCAGTTCACGCAAGATCACCGTAACAGCACTCTCGGAACATCCGATACTCGTAGAGATTGCTTCCGTTACTTTTTTCACCATATCGCGCTTTTGCTCCATCGTTCTACCGGCTACAAAATCGATCTGCACAATCGGCATCACAGTTCACTCCCTCTTTTT
Organism: Selenomonadales bacterium; assembly: GCA_017442105.1. Classification (NCBI taxonomy): domain Bacteria; kingdom Bacillati; phylum Bacillota; class Negativicutes; order Selenomonadales; species Selenomonadales bacterium. The sequence continues at coordinate 14,821 of JAFSAX010000164.1, forward strand.
TATTGTTATATTGATTCGATAAAATCGTACAGAAACCTGCCCAAACGGTAAAATTTATTCTTTTCCACTGCAAAAAATCCCGATCATATCCGTCAGCTGATACGTCGTAAGTCCTTGCCAAATTTCCGTTTCACTCAGCGTACCGCAAAGCCCTCCGCCCGCAGAAACGACACGCACCATCGTGTAGACTTGCGGCCGAAACAGCTCTATCACCTCTCCCGCCCGCATATCCGAGCGCACCGTATACCACGTCGTCGGCAAATATCCTGCCTTCGTCAGCATACGCCCTTTCCCCGCCATATGACAAAACGGCACGAATGCAAGCTCCTTCTCCTCTGCTCTCGCCAACCGTACGATCATCCCCGCAAGGATCATAACTGATATCAATAGCTCACTCTTGGCGATCCACATATACCCCGCATAAACAAAAAGAACGGCCGCCACCGCCTGACTGATGCGCACCGTCCTTCTTACCGCCGCTTTTACCGTCATACTTGTGCCGAACAATATCCGAACGAGCCGTCCTCCATCGAGCGGATACGCAGGCAAGAGATTCCACAACGCCAGCATCATATTCGTTTCTGCGACAAGGCCTATCATACCTGTCATCTCCGACCATCCCCAACCGCAGAGAACCGCACCGAGTGCACTTCCGATCGGGCCTGCCAATACGACCATACACTCCGTCAAACCGAATCCGTTCATCCCCTCGATCTCTGCCATACCACCGAACGGTAAGAGCGCAAGTCCTGTCACACGATAGCCTAACCACGCGGCAACGATAATATGACACAACTCGTGAAACACAACACACGCAAAAATAACAGCCGCCTCTGTTATCTGACCACAGATACCGAATACGAGCATCAACAAGAAAAATAGCCAATGCACACGGACCGCTATCCCTTTTATCGTCATAACACGCATCTTACTCAGTCCCCGTCTTGTCAAAAGCAGACCGTATCCGCGTCATCGGATCGAGCGCAGAGCCCTTTTCACGAATAGCAAGCGACAACCGCGGAGCATCACCCTTCTTCCCGCTTCGTCCGATCGACTGCGCACGTGCCACAAGATCACCTACTGCGACCCACGTTTCGGACAGATATCCGTAGCGTACCGTCATCGGCCCACTCTGCACGATAACAGAACGTGACCCACCCGCCTCATCACGTACTACATCAAGCACCTTTCCTGCCGCCACCGCTTTTACAGGCGTTCCCACGGCTACCTCCCACTCGATCTCCTCATGGTATGTCCCATCAGGCGACATCCCGAACGGCACGACAAGCTTGCCGTCAACGGGCGATGCCAGATAATTGAGCGGACTGACAGGCCGAGCCGTAACAGCCTTGACCTTCTCAAAAAACGGATATTGCAGAGTAGTCTTCCACGCCTCCTCTGCACGCGCTTTCACTACCGAAAAGTCCCCGTCCATCGTAAGAGCCTGCCACACGATGCGCCCACTCTCTTTGCCAAATTCAGTGCCCGACGCACCCAGTCCCCATACAACGGCGAACAAAACAAAGGCTGCGATAGATTGTATGAACAGCACCTTACTCTTCTTCTTTTTCGTCGGCGGGCGATAATACGCTTCCCACGGATCTCTGTCCCTCACAAAAGTTGCCCCCTTCTTGCTTCTGTTACAAGAATATGGGACATCGCCTTAATTTATGCTCAGCAAGTAATATCTCGCTTCATCTTCACAACAGGAATATTTGCCGTCAGCGATACCGATCCGTCCGTTCGACTGAGCTGGATCTCGATCTCATCCTCCTGTACCTCCATATATTCCGATATCACGCGGATCATATCTTCCCGCAT
>JAFSAX010000165.1 GCA_017442105.1 Selenomonadales bacterium
AGCATCGCCCTTCGGACTTGCTTCTTGGATACTTCTCCAATAAGTAACAAAAAAGGCACGCGCTGTTGAAGCGGACTATAGCTTACACTCTAACGAATTCGACCGCTTAGTGGTTCGTGTTTATCCAATCATCTTCGCCCTTATGGGCTTGATTCTTGGAACACTATCACATGGCTCGTATTCGCCAATCGCCCATGGCTCTTGGATACGAGCGCAAAAAGCGCGGAACGCAGATGATAGTCTATCGCTAAGGAAACGAAGAATTTTATACGTGAAATACTTTATTCTGCTTTTCAACTCTATTTCTTACTGTAAAACAGGTAGTACACGCCGCCCGCCACGAGGCATATGACGGCAGACAGCTGATATACACCGCTGTATCCGATCATAGGGAGTATGAGGCCGAATAGGAACGGGCCGAAGCCTGTGCCGAGTTCGGAGATGGCCATAAAGGTGGTAGTGGCAACGCCGATGCGGTCGTTGGGGAGGCCGCGGATGGCGCGCGCTTGCGCGGCGGCGACGAAGGCACCGAAGCCCAAGCCCATGGCGACTGCCGAGCCTAGGACTTCCCAGCCGTGGGTGACGATGCTGAGCCATGCCAGCGATACGGCGAAGAATACGCATGACGGATAGAGTACGAACGACAGACCTTTGCTGTCGGACAGCCTGCCTGTGAAGGGGCGCGTGATAAGAATGGTGATGGAGTACGCAAGAAAGAAGAATGCGCCTGCCTGTGTGAGATCCAGTTCTATCATGTACGGCGAGAAGAAGGTCGCGATGCCTGCATAGCCGAGGAACATGAGGAACGAAACGATGCCGATAGGAATGGCAGACGGCTCAAAAAATGCGTGCCAGCCGCTTGCACGTACGCTGCGCTGCTGTTTGGGCAAGGGCGGTTGTTCGGTGACGAATCTCGTCAAGATATAGACGACGACTGCCAGTATGCCGTCAAGCAGGAAGATGTCGGTGATGGTCATATTCTCCTGCATCAGGATGGCAACGAGCGGGCCGATGGCAGAGGCAAGTGTGATGCTGAGGAGAAAGTATCCCAGACCTTCACCTTGCCGTTTGCGCGGTACAAGGACGGCGGCAAGTGTGCCGAGCGCGGTCAGGATACAGCCGAAGCCGATTCCGTGCAGAGTGCGCACGATGATAAGCTGTGTGATGGTGTCAGCGAACGGATAAAGCACGGTACCGCCCGCAAAAACGACAGCACCGATGCGCATAAATTTTGTCCTGCCGATATCTTCGATATAGCGTCCGCTGAATATGCGTGCGATCATCGTCGAAAGAATGAGTACACCGACTGCCAGACCTGCTTCGGCAGGGCTTGCGCCCATCTCGTCCATCGCGTAGACAGCAAGTATGATCATCAAGGTATAATATACAAATGTAACGATAAAGTTTGCTGTCGATACGAGGATAAAGTCCTTCGTCCATATTTTGTCCATCTATATTTCCTTCTTTCATTCGACTGCTGACTTTTATTATTATACTCCTCTCTCCCCTTTTCTGTCGAGTATGTCCGAAGAAACGAAGAACCCTACCGCTTGCCACGGTAGGGCTCTTGTGTGTATGAGGAGAGGAAAATTGTTGATGAGGATAGTTGCATCACTCTTCACGGTTTTATAATACCACGGCGGTAAATTATAGTCAATACCCTTCCGATATATTTAATAGGATTTTTAAAAATTATTTAAGCTACGTATCTTCTTCTGCCGTTTCCCATTCTCGATGCAGGCAGTCGAGTATATTTATCACAAAATATAGAAAGACCCTACCATCCTGCACGGTAGGGCTTCTATCATATTATGAGGAGAGGAAGAAAAAAGTCTGAAGAGAGAATGGGTTTA
>JAFSAX010000166.1 GCA_017442105.1 Selenomonadales bacterium
TGTTTGGATTTGGTCCGGATATGCTGTATCGTATCCCTGCATTACTCATTGCATTGACGATCCATGAATATGCACATGCACGTGTTGCGGTTGCGCTCGGCGATCCGACGCCGAAGGTTCTGGGCAGAGTGACACTCAATCCGTTGTCGCATCTCGATCCTGTGGGGCTGATCATGTTGTGGTTGGTTCAATTCGGTTGGGCGAAACCTGTTCCTATCAATCCGAACAATTTCGCGGATTGGAAGCGTGGTACGCGTCTGGTGTCGTTGGCGGGACCTGCGGCGAATATTTTGCTATCGCTTGTAATGGCGATCCTGTTTACGGCTCTTATCAAGATGGGCGTGATAGATGGTAACCATTGGCTTGCGAACGTGATCCGCCTCACGTATGTTTATAACATCATTTTTGCCGTCTTTAATATGTTTCCGATTCCGCCTCTTGATGGATCGAAGGTGGTGTCGAGCTTTTTACCGAATGAGATGGCTTGGCGATATGAGTCGATAGAGCGGTATGGTATTTTTATCATTCTTGCATTGTCATGGCTCGGCGTTATTTGGGGAATATTGTCTCCGATCGCAGATGGTATTTCTTTTGTTATCCAGTTGATCGTACAGATGATTTTTTTATGATTTAGGGGGAAAAGTAATATGACTAAAGGCAGAATTTTTAGCGGTATGCAGCCGTCGGGAAGATTTCATTTGGGTAACTATATGGGGGCGCTTGAAAACTGGGTTCGCTTGCAGCACGATCATGAATGTTTCTTCTCGATCGTTGACTTGCACGCGTTGACATCGGCGTATGAAAATACGAGCCAGCTTCCGGAGAACATTCATAATATGGCACTCGATTGGTTGGCGGCAGGTCTTGACCCTGATAAAAACACGATCTTCGTGCAGTCGCATGTCAAAGAGCATGCAGAGCTTCATTTGCTCTTGTCGATGATCACGCCGCTTTCGTGGCTTGAACGTGTACCGACGTACAAAGATAAATTACAGCAGCTTGGCACGCAGGGCAAGGATATCAATACATATGGTTTCCTTGGCTATCCTGAGTTGATGACGGCTGATATCATTCTTTATAAAGCTGACATTATTCCTGTTGGTGAAGACCAGATCCCGCACTTGGAACTTTGTCGTGAGATCGTTCGTCGTTTCAATAATCTCTATGGTCCGGTATTCCCTGAACCGCAGGCTAAATTGAGCAAAGCTGCTCTTCTTCCGGGTATTGACGGTCGTAAGATGAGTAAATCGTACGGCAATGCTATCCCGTATGCAGCAGGTCCGGAAGAACTTAAAAAACGTGTTCGTATGATCGTTACCGATCCGCAACGTATTAAGAAAACGGATGCAGGTAATCCGGAAGTATGTACGGCGTTCAAATTCCACAAAATCTTCAATACGGAGAACGTGGCTGAGATCGAAGGTGCATGCCGTGGTGCGTGTATCGGTTGCGTAGAATGTAAAAACCGTTTGGCAGACCGCATGAACGAGTCGCTTGCCGACATCTACGCAAGACGCGAATATTTCGCTTCGAAACCGAGCATGGTACGCGAAATTTTGGAAGCAGGCGCGCAGAAAGCACGTGTTGTTGCTGAAGCGACGATGGCAGATGTAAAAGCTGCAATGCATTTGTAAGATGTCCTATCAGTTAAAACTGGAGGTATTTGAAGGACCGCTAGATCTTCTGATGCATCTGATCGAGAAAAGTCAGATTGATATTTATGATATTCCGATCTCAGAGATCACGGAGCAATATCTTACGTATCTCAAGCAGATGGAAGAAGTCGATTTAGAGATCGCGAGTGAGTTTCTTGTGATGGCAGCGACGCTTCTTCAAATAAAGTCGAGAATGCTTCTGCCGAAGAAAAAGACAGAAGATGATACGGTGGAAGAAGATCCGCGTGATGAGCTTGTTGCACGGCTTTTGGAATACAAACGGTATCAAGAGGTAAGTCGTGTTTTAGGTGAGATGGCTGAATCAAGACGACTCTTTTTTGGGCGTAGTCCGCTTGAATTACCGCGCAGACAAGAGCCGTATCCGCAGGGGATGACGACCGATAAGCTTGTGATGGCTTTTATGGCTGTATGGGAAAGTAAGCAGGCAGAAGAAGATTTTGTTGTGGTTCGCAGTGAAACGGTCACGGTGCAAGATAAGATGGGAGATATTCTCTATCTGTTGCGCAAGTGCGGTAAAACGATGGAGTTTCGCGAAACACTTATCCGTGCACGTAATCGCGATGAGATGATAGCTTCGTTTTTAGCGATATTGGAGCTTCTGAAGTTAAATAAGATCCGTGCCGAGCAAGAACAAGGCTCTGATACGATCATGATTTCTTTGGTTGAAGGGGATAGTGGATCATGTTTTATGAACATCTCAAAGGAAATATAGAAGCCGTCTTATTTGCGGCAGGACAGCCTGTCAGCGAAGTACAGCTTGCAGAGATGTTATCTGTTGAGAAAGAGCATATTCGTATTCTTTTGGCACAAATGAAATCGGAGATGGAAGATGCGAAACGAGGATTGACGATTCTGGAAGTAGCGGGCGGATATCAGCTGTGTACGAAGGCAGAGTTTGCCGAAACGGTAGCTCGCCTTGCGGAAGTACAGCCAAATCGTTTGTCAAGAGCGGCACTCGAGACGCTGTCAGTTATCGCGTTCAAACAACCGATCACACGGGCGGAGATCGAGGAGATTCGCGGCGTACAGGTCGATCGCGTATTGCAGAATCTTATCGACAAAGAATTGATCAAAGAGTTGGGACGCAAAGAGGTTATTGGACGCCCTATTCTCTATGGTACAACGGAAGTGTTTCTTAATTGTTTTGGCATGGATTCATTATCGGACCTGCCTCCGCTTCCCGATGAATAATGATAAAATACCAAATGCTGTGATGGCATTTGGTATTTTTGTATATTCGGCCGAAAGTTTGCCATACTAAAGAAAAACGATGGCAGGGTGGATATGTATATATTGGCTTTCTTGATGCTTTTGCTCGTAGGAGTATGGTTCTTATCGCTTGTTGTACATATTGGTGTGAAGGTAGTTCGGTTTTGTTTTGAAATAGAATTGGTGATAAAAGTTTTCGGACGAGCGTTGTTTAAGAGAAAATGGCAAGGCGATTGGTTTGATAGATTGACAGAGAGATGGAAAGAATCATCGAATGAAGAAGTGGTGCCGAGGGATGATAAGAATAAAGGGAAAATGCATGGTATCGTGCCGAATCTGCTTCGAGTAGGGCGATGGAAAACATTTATA
>JAFSAX010000167.1 GCA_017442105.1 Selenomonadales bacterium
ACTCGCCATCGGTGTTCCATTGAACTCACTTCTAACAGCTTTTGCCTTAAATACTTTGTTGACAGCTTCCGTTCCATCAAAAACATTTTCGATTGCATCGGAATATAATGCACCCTCATATTTTGCATCAAGCACTACTTCTTCCGAAGATTCTTCTTCAGAAGAACTCTCTGTATCAGGCGTCTGTCCATTGGTTTCTTCAACAGTCGGTTGCGACTCAACAGCTTCTCCTTCATCTGCAATCTGCTCGTCAGCAGCTTCTTGCTCAAGGATATCTTCTGTCGTGGCTTGTGCGTTATTCTCAAAACCTGCTTTAGAACTCGAGATCGATTCAGCGATCTTCACAGCTGTCTCGCCAAACGATTCTCCACCATTATTGGGGCTAAGATAAAGAGAGCCCCTGATTATTTCCGTCATTAGATTATTCGGATATACTCCGTTTAAATTATTGGAAAAAATATATCCCAACTTATCGTTTTTGGGAAGCTCATACAGTTCTTTTAACTTGACGAATTTTTCAATCTGCTGTTCTTGTTCGTTCAGACTCAAAGTCGTTACAATAGTCTTGACTTCTTCACGATATTCGTCCAATATCTTTTCGACCTCAGCATCCATACAATGAAGCTCGTTGATAAACATCTCTACCGTTTTTATATAGGCAGCTTTTTGATACTTAGCTTCCTGCTCTTTGATCAGCTTTTCTGCTGTTCCGATCGATTTGCCACGGATCTCGATCTGCAGCTTATCGGTTTCGGCATATATCTTAGTCTGCAATTCCACGATCGCGTGGAGATTCTGTCCAATATCCTCACAAACATCTCTCGACAAAAAATGATCTTTCCCTATCTCATTTCTAACATTCCGCAAGTCATTGTCCAGTTTCCCGATACATGACTTTAATTCCGAAATGAGTATACTTATACTACCCAGACTTTCTAATTCTCTCACAACACCAGCCCCTCTCTTTGCAAAATATTATATCTATCGTTCTTTTTGTAATACAATGTATTCATATATTTAATTTTATCATATTTATGGTGTCATGCCTAACGAAAATCAAACTTTTTTCGCTAAATTCAGACTATATGATTTTCTTTTTTCCTAAGATCACATCTGATTTACAAAACAAAAAAACAGACAATATCCTTCCGAAATATTGTCTGTTTTTATTCATTTTTCTCCCGTTCGGTTCGCTTTCCGCGGTTTCAGCACAGACGGTCTTTTCGCATCGTCTGTGATCGGCAAACGAAAGAGTACACTTTTCAGTGCGTGAAAATCCCACGGAATGAGCGGCCACAGATACGGTACACCAAACGATTTTGTCCGCACGAAAATAATTGCTACGATAAGCATTGCAACGAGGAATCCCGGAAGATGAAATAGTCCCGTCGCAACGATGAGAAACAAACGAAACATCCTAAGTGCCATTGCGAATTCTACGCTCGGTGTAGCAAAGCTGCCTACCGCGGCAACGGCGATATAAAAGACGACTTCATTTCCGAAAAGGCCAACCTTCGTCGCAAATTCTCCCAACATAAACGCGCCGATGAAGCCGAGCGCAGTCGCCTGTGCACTCGGTACATGGATCGTTGCCATACGCACAAGCTCCAGTCCAAATTCCGCCAATATGAATTGTATGGCGATCGGTATGATGCCGGGTTCTTTCGGGCCGAGGAATAATAATGCTTCGGGTAAGATATGACTGTTCATCGCCAAGACAAGCCACAGCGGCGGCAGAAAAAGAGAGAAGAACACGCCCACAAGCCGAACGAGCTTGAGGAATGTACCGACAAGCATCGTCTGATGATATTCTTCGGCATGCTGTACATGGTGCCAAAACGTCGTCGGCAGAATCATGACGTTCGGCGAAGTATCGACCATGACACACACATGCCCTTCCAATAGGTGCAGAGCCGCCACATCGGGTCGCTCCGTATACCGCACCTTCGGAATAACATCTAAGCTTGTCCCCTCAACGATATATTCTTCCACCGCCCGCTCTGCCATCGGGATCCCGTCAATATCGATCTCTTTCAACTTGCTTCTCACATCATTGACAAGATCGGGATTTGTCACATCGGCAATATAGGCGATCGCTACGTCAGTCTGAGATCGTGTACCGACTTTGATGATCTCAAATCGTAGATTCGGATCACGCAGTCTTCGTCTGATAAGAGCCGTGTTAAACACAAGTGTTTCAATAAATGAATCCTTCGACCCGCGCGTTACCTTTTCCAACGTTGATTCTGACGGAGTACGAGCCGGAAACATACGCGCATCGACTGATAACAGTTCATCCTCTCCATCAATGAGAAAGATCAATTCGCCTGCCAACAGATTGATAACAGCTTGATTCAAGTCCTGTACGATCTTAGCCTGCTGTATCGCCATTTTATGGACGAACAAGCTTTGGAGTACGTCCGCCGAAATATGTGTTTCGCTCGGTAACGGGAAAAGTGATTTCAGTGCATCGGTTATCATATGTGTCGCATTCATACCATTGATGCCGAATGTCGCGATTCGTTTATTCCCAAGGTGAAATTCACGGTAGATGATATCGAAGCTGACACCTACACCAAGCAATTCTTTCATATACGCAACATTCTTCTCAATATTTCGGTCAATGCTCTTCTTTTCCGTTATCATAGATTCACCTGCCTTTTCTTGTCACGATCACCTGCACAAAGTCTGTCATCAGTCTTTGGGACGGAATAATATTGCCATACTAAAACCAAAAATGATTGCCGCTGTGATACCTGCCGCAGTCGCTTTGACCGCACCGCTGAATATTCCCAAAAAGCCATCTTTTTGCACAGCTTCTATCGTACCTTGCACCAATGAATGACCGAATCCCGGCAGAGGTATCGTTGCTCCTGCACCCCCAATGTCGATAAGCGGCTGATACCATCCGAGAGCACTGATCACACCACCAAGCACAACAAACAGCACCAATACATGAGCAGGCATCAGAGGCGTCAGATCCATCAACAGCTGCCCGATTACACAAATGATTCCACCGACGATAAAAGCCATCAGTAATCCTTCCATGATAGCGCCTCCCTATAATTCGATCGATACAGCATGCGATATACAAGGAATAGATTCTTTTTGCTGATAGGAAGTCGGACTGTGCAGACTACCTGTCCCCAAAAGAAGCACTTTGCTGAGCTTTTGTTTAAGCATCTGCTTGAACAAATATCCGCAAAAAACGAGAGCCGAGCTGGCACATCCGCTGGCACCTGCATGCGCATCTTGATTCTCCAAGTAAATCATGCAGCCGCAATCATCATAGACACCACTAAGTTCTATCCCATCTTCTCGCATCATACGAAGCACGATCTCACGTCCGATCGCCCCCAGATCGCCCGTATAGATCTTATCATAATAAGCAGGCGTTCTTCCTGTATCGGCAAAATGTTGACGAAGCGTATCTACAGCCGCAGGAGCCATCGCCGCACCGAGTGCATTCGTATCTTTGATACCGTAATCGACCACCTTACCGATGGTACCTGTCGTAACGCGCGGTCCATAGACAGCCTTACCGATCACTGCACTTCCTGCGCCTGTCACCGTCCATTGCGCTATCGGCGGCCGCTGTACACCAAGTTCCGTTGGGAAACGATACTGCCGTTCTGCCGCCTCGTGATGGCTTGATGCACAACACGCTACCGTATCACAATACCCACCGTCTACCATCATCGAGCCGACGAGCATACTCTCCGCCATCGTTGAACAAGCACCATACAAGCCGAGAAACGGTCTGCCTACCGTACGCATCGCAAAATGTGTACTCATCAGTTGATTCAGAAGATCTCCTGCCAAAACACAATCAATATCTTCGATATTCCTACCGCTTTTTAAAACTGCTGTTCGCACGGCTTGCTCCATCATTTTCGACTCACATTGTTCCCATGAAGCACAGCCGTTGATGTTATCCGTCAATACAACATCGAAATAACCACCTAACTTTCCTGCGCCTTCCTTACTGCCTGCAACCGTTGCTGTATGCAAGATGACAGGTTCATTCGTAAAAATAAGCGTCTGCTCTCCGATCCGTCGTTTCATCACTTATCCTCCTTGTCCGCCCATCAACCAATAAATAACCCCGATCGCTACCGCAGTCGTAACGCCATAGACGATAACAGGACCTGCAATTACAAACATTTTCGCACCGACACCGAACACAAGCCCTTCACGACGAAACTCCATCGCGGGCGCAACGATCGAATTCGCAAATCCGCTGATCGGTACGATAGACCCTGCACCCGCCCGCTTACCGATCTCATCATATACCCCAAGGCCTGTCAAAAACGCACCCAAGAAAACGACAACGATTACAACTGCTTGTGATGCTTCTTTTTTCTCTAAGCCAAACGAGTCCATAAAATAATTCTGCAACATCTGCGCCAGCAAACAAATTGCACCACCGACCATAAATGCCCATACGACATTCTTGATGACCGTCGGCTTGGGACTGACATCATCGACCAAATTTTGATATCCTTTCGGTATCTTTGGGCTTGAATCCCCCACAATATCACCTCCACTATACTGCAGTCGCGCGCAAGATAGGTCCCTCTGATTCGGGCAGATATCCCCAGTAGACAAAGCATCCTATCGCGACCACTATGACACATACAAGCAATATCCGATATATCATACATAACACCTCTTCGTTATCGTTTCCTCCAAGCACCCGATTTATCCCTGTTTTACATAAAAAAACAGGCAGACATTCTGCCTGCCCTTCTCTTTATCTGTTTTTTGTTTCCAAAACCTTTTTTCGCAACAGCAAAATCGCTTTTTTCTCTAAGCGCGACACCTGTACCTGCGATATTCCCAGTCGTTTCGCAACCTCCTGCTGCGTTTTATCATGCCAAAATCGCATCATAAGGATCTCTCGATCACGAAGTGACAGCATAGATAACTGCTCCCTCAAAAATATTCGTTCGATATCATCAGGGCGCGTCACATCAGATGCTATCATCTCAAGCAATGTCACACTATCAGCAGAGCCTCCCTGTGGTTCATCCAGCGATGAAACACAGTGTTGCACCTCCATTGCCGCCGCGATATCAGCAGGCGCAACTTCCAGTTCCTGCGCAATTTCTTGTACCGTCGGTTCTCTGCTCAGCTTGTCCCACAAAGATTGCTCCATCATACGCACGCGCTGTGCCAGCTCTTTTAGAGAGCGACTGACGTGTATCCTTTGATTATCACGAAAATACTGTTTCAACTCCCCGATAATCAGCGGGACGGCATATGTTGAAAATCGCACAGCACGCGTACAATCAAACCGTTGTATCGCCTTGATAAGACCGATACAACCTGTCTGAAACAGATCGTCCCATTCTTCACCACGTAATCCGAATCGCTGTACGACACTTCGTACCAAATTTAAGTTATCAGCAACAATACCCGCTTGTACCTCCATGTCACCGCTTTGTGCCAACAGAATCTGTGATATGATTTTTTCCTCGCACATAACAGTCAGCACCTACTGCAGCGTTATCGGTGAACAAGACTTCACCATGCGCACGACCGTCCCCTGATCAACTACCGACTCTACCGTAACAGAATCCATAAAAGATTCCATAAAAACAAACCCCATCCCCATTCTTTCAGTCTGCGAAGAAAAATCTGCTTCACGTGCCTTCTCAACATCAGCAATACCGATTCCATGATCACGTACCTCATATACGACAGACGAATCCTCGATCACCATTGATAATTCGACCTGCCCCATCCGATTCGGGTACGCATGAATTACCGCATTCGATACCGCTTCCGACACAGCAACCTTGATCTCCTCCAATTCTGCAAGCGTAAAATCAAGCTGTCCTGCAAACGAAGCCGACGTGACCCTCGCTACTCCAACATTTTCTTCCCACGCATCAAATATCATTCGCATCTGATTCTTATGCTTTACCACGGCTGTCACACCCCTTCTATCGCATCTTCTCGCGTCTTATAAACAGGCATCAGCTTTTGAAGCCCCGAAACCTCTATCATCCGACTGAGCCGCGGACATATCCCGTACATGGCACTACGACCGCCTTTTTGTTCGATCTTCTTATACCGTCCAAGCATCATACCAAGTCCCGAACTGTCAATAAACGTGACATTACTTAAATCAAAGACAAGATACATCGCATCCCAACGCATGATCGCATCATCTATCGCATCTCGATACCCTTCTGCCGAATTCAGATCAAGCTCTCCTTCCAGCACAACTACAAGCACACCTTTTTGCATCATGATTTTATTTTCCATATTATTCCTCCTTTGTTTGTTGTATCTTCTGCGCCGCTCCTTTATTTCCTTCTTTTTCCATATATTTATTTTACAAAGAAAAAAGCACCCTTATCAGGATGCTTCCCAAGTCATCATACGCACCATATTCCGCTCAACGATCTGCCAAAATCTGATCTTACCGATACTCCTTCCTGCCATCAGATCAACGCTGACAATATCAGCACCGTTCTCACGTAGGATCATTTGTCCGCAAACCTCTCCCGCGCTGATTGGGGCAATGACTTCCGTCGGCATAATACGTTCGATATTTCTCTTTTCTTTACCTCTCTTCTCCAGGTATCCGATCGGTTCCGATGCGATCAGTTCGACTACCTCTTCTTCACCGTTTCGTACAGTTGCCGAACCGACGACATCACCTGCTTCAGCGATCTTTTCATATTGATAGTTGCGATACCCCCAATCGAGGAGTGACATACTTTCTCGCAAATGCGAACGCGGTTCTTCCGCGCCGAACACAACCGCAACCAAACGCAGTCCATCTCGCACGGCTGTTCCCGCAAAACAATATTTCGCTTCTTCTGTCCAGCCTGTTTTCATACCGTCCGCCCCTGCATACCACCAGAGCAGTTTGTTCGTATTGACGAGCCAATTCTTCCCACCACGCAGCCAGACTTCTTTTTTTCCGCACAACTCCAAATAGAGCGGATGCTTGACTGCTTCTCGAACCAATACCGATACATCACGAACGCTCATGTAGTGATTCTCTGTCGGCAATCCATTTACATTGGCGAAATGCGTATCGGTCAACCCCAGTTCCTCCGCCCGCCGATTCATCGCCTCTACCGCCGCGGATTCGCTTCCGTAGATACGCTCCATCACAGCATACGCCGCATCATTCGCACTAACAACGGCAATCGCCGTCATCATATCGTATGCACTCATCTGCTCATTCGGCTCAAGCCATATTTGCGATCCGCCCTCTTTTGATGCGGGCACACTCACAGCGAGCATCTCATCAGCCGTCATTACACCGCTCTCTACGGCTTCTACCGCAAGTAAAAGCGTCATGATCTTTGTTACACTGGCAGGCGGCAATCGAAGCGTGCTGTCTTTTTCATACAATACCGTACCGTTCTCGTCAGTCACTATCGCAGACCTAGCCGTAAGCTCCGGCACGCCCGAAGCATAGCAAGATATGCTATACACACAGATCAGACTGATGGTCCCCAACAATAACAAAATGCGCCGCATAGATTTCTCTCCTTTGCCCTTCTTTCTTCCATGCATATTCCGCATCGAACAAAAACAGACCAAAAATATCTATGCCGCGCATTTACTTATTCTGTATGAAGTCCGTTTTTATCTACAATGCCGTAGATAAGACGACCTTTTTTCACACTATGTTCGCTCATCTTGATACAATTACGCAACAGTGTGCTTGCATCAACAAGAGCATCTTTTTTATTCGTATACAGCACCGCCAAACGGTCTCCGCGCCGTATCCAATCGCCAAGACCGCAGTGCATGATAAGCCCTGCCGATAAGTCTATCGCATCACCTTTTTTCGTTCTGCCCGCACCGAGAAGCGACGCACACATCCCTATTCTGTGCGTATCCATCGACGTGATATAACCTTCTTTTTCTGACAGCACTTCCATCTGATAAGAAGCCTGCGGAAGAACAGACAAGTCTTCGATAAAGTCCGTCTTACCGCCTTGCGCTATCACAAATTCGCGAAACTTATCCAGCGCCTTGCCCGATCCGATCAGAGAATCGAGTACAGGATACGCCGCCCGCACCGTAGGTACAATACCCGCCATATGAAGCATATTTCCGGCCAATACATAACAGACTTGTTTCAAGTGACCGTCTTTTTTACCGCGCAATATCTGCACAGCTTCTTCCACTTCAAGCGAATTACCGATCTGCTTTCCAAGCGGTTCCTCCATACTGCTGAGCACAGCTCGCGTTTCACGTCCGACCAGCTCACCGATCGCGACCATTGCCTTGGCCAAAGCTTCTGCTTCTTCCACCGTTTTCATAAACGCGCCGCTGCCGAACTTGACATCGAGCAATATCTTATCGGCACCCGATGCGATCTTCTTGCTCATGATAGAAGATGCGATAAGCGGAATACTGCTGACCGTTCCCGTCACATCACGCAAGGCATACAACATACGATCGGCAGGCACCAAGGCATCTGTCTGCTGTGCAATGGCGATCTTGATATCGCGAACCTGCTTTGTCATCTGCTCTTTGGAGAGCGCCGTCGAAAATCCGTCTATCGCTTCCAGCTTATCGATCGTACCACCCGTAAACCCAAGCCCACGCCCCGACATCTTCGCCACAGGCACACCTGCCGCCGCCACAAGCGGAGCGACTACCAGCGTCGTCGTATCACCGACACCGCCCGTACTGTGCTTATCTATTTTCACGCCTTCGATCGCAGATAAGTCTACCGTATCCCCCGATGCGACCATCGCCATCGTAAGATCTACTGTTTCTTCATCATCATACCGTTACAGCAGATCGCCATAAGCATCGCCGACATTTGATAATCGGGAATCTGTCCGCTGACATATCCATCTATCATCATCTTTATCTCATCACGCGTAAGTCTCTGTTTTTCTCTCTTTTTCGCAAGCAGAGTCAGCATCATTCATTCTCCTTCCACACCGCAAGAAAACTCGTTCCGTATTCACCTTTTTCCATCGCGAAATTATCCCGAATCGTCGCTGATATATCGGCAAACGACTCGCGTACACCCAGATCAACACACGCTTTGCCTTTGCAATATGCCAAGATCGGCACATATTCACGTGAGTGGTCGGTACTTACTGTCGTCGGATCGCATCCATGGTCTGCCGTAATAAAGAGTAAATCCTCCTCCGTCAGCTCATCGAGCAACACAGACAGCTGTTCATCGAACGCTTCCAACGCCTGCTTATATCCTGCCGCATCATTTCGATGCCCGTACAAGCTGTCGAACTCAACAAGATTCGTCATCACAAGCCCCTGTCCGTTCCATGTACGCGCCATGCGTATCGTTTCATCCATGCCGTGCTCATTCGACTTCGTCAAAATCGTTTCCGTCAGACCGCGGTGTGCAAAGATATCTGCAATCTTTCCAATACCGATCACATCGAATCCCGCATCCTTCATATCGTCGAGAAGCGTAGCAGACGGCGGCTCCAAGCTGTAATCATGGCGATTGCTCGTCCGCGTAAACGCACCACTTTCTCCGATGAACGGACGAGCGATGATGCGACCGACAGCATGATCGCCGACACAGACCTTCTCACGAGTCAAGCGACATATCTCATACAGCTCGGGAAGCGGTATCACAGCTTCATGTGCCGCGATCTGGAACACACTGTCTGCCGATGTATAGACGATCGGTTTTCCCGTCCGTACATGTTCTTCACCCAATTCCGCAATGATCGCAGTACCCGATGCCACACAGTTGCCCAACACGTCTTTTCCCGTCACCTCACGGAATCTATCAATTACCTCCTGCGGAAAACCATTCGGATATGTTGGGAACGCGCGAAAAAGCGGAACGCCTGCTATTTCCCAATGACCGCTTGTCGTATCTTTTCCCAGTGACAATTCCGCCATCTTACCGTAAGAAGCAAGAGGTACATTTGTATCGTCCATGCCAACAATAGGCGCAATATGCCCAAGCCCCAGTTTCTCCAATACAGGAAGTCTGAGCCCTCCTTGTGTTCGTGCAATATTACCGAGCGTATCCGAACCACCGTCACCATAACGCTCTGCATCAGGCAAGGCACCAATTCCGACACTATCCATCACAACCAAAAATACGCGTTTAAACATCGTATCATCTCCCATTACCTGACAAAATCTATTCTATTATATAAATTCTTGATACAAAGACAAAATCCTTGCATAAGAAACTTGTATACAACATCATATTCTCAGCGAACGATCGGGAACAGCCTGCGGTATCGGTTCATTCAACAGCCACCATAATAAAAGCCCGAACCCGATTCCCACAATGATCGCGAGCAAGATATACTGCTTCATGGATAACCACCTTGCCAACTGCAGACACCTATCTCTCATAGCATCTCCTCATTTCAGCCAAACATCCCATAAATTCCTTTAAGCAAAAACGGAGAAACGTACACCTCTATCAATATCCCGACAAACGTTATTATCAGCATCATCGGCAGTATCGCCAAGTATCTCACTCCATGGCTTCTAAGTTGCAGCGTCGTACGCGAAGTACATCTGCGGATCAACAGAATACTGAACGACACGGCACAAAGCGCAGTAAAAATCATACTCGGCACAAACAACAACTGCTGTGGCAGTATGCCTATCACAGCAAACAGCGCGCCTTGCAGGATATATTCATGGATAAAAAATCCTATCGTAAACCCAAGAATAAAACCCTGCGTAAACACCAGAAAAAAGATACACGGTATCCCGATCATCGTAAATCCCAACATCCATATCAAAAAAATACTCTTCATATGGTGAAATATTGCAATCTCGAGCGCTTCACTCGGCGATATCACGCCTGCCTGCTCTCTTAGCGCACCCAGATATCCCTCTAAATAATCCGCCAACTCCAATAACTGCGCATCAGGCAACACGCGAACAGCAAATGCCCCGCTCACAATCCCCGTACCGAAAATAAGCACAATAAAAAAACACACAGCAAAATGATGTTTGATATAACCGATCATATCCCTAATCCAAGTATGATCCATCTTCGTCCCCTCCGTTCCTCGTTGATTCATATTCATGAAACGAAGGCTTTATGATTCTTGTCAAAACAAAAGCAAGCATCATTCTCACTCAAGAATGATGCTTGCTTTTGTCGGTTATCATAATTCTCACTAATTAGATGCCTGCCATAAACAAGGCTACAAGTGTTTTCGCATCGACGATAGTTTCATCGGCGATCATGCGGCGAATTTCTTCAGGCGTACATAAACAAGTATGGATAAATTCATCTTCATCGGGACATGCTTCATCGAATCGCATATTTTCCGCTTTGTACAAATGGATGACCTCATCCGTAAATCCCGGTGTCGTCAAAAGTGATGTGAGCTTTGTCCACGAATCTGCAATATATCCCGTTTCTTCTTTTAATTCACGTTTCGCACAGATAAGCGGCTCTTCCTCTGCGTCCAATTTCCCTGCAGGGATCTCCAATGTTATTTTACCGACAGGATAACGATATTGACGCACTAATACGATACGACCGTCACTTGTGATCGGCACAACAGCCGTCGCACCCGGATGTTTCACATATTCACGCGATGCTTCTCTGCCATCAGGAAGAAGTACCTTATCTTGATATATCCGCAAAAAACTCCCACGATACACTTCTGTCGATGTGACCTTTTTTTCTTCCAAACCTTGCTCCATATTGACCCCTCATCTTCCTATCGTGCAACCATCTCCAATCGAAGTTTATCAGCAATCATCGCCATAAATTCAGAATTGGTAGGTTTCCCTTTCTCAATATTAATAGTATACCCAAAGATACGATGAATCAAGTCAATATTTCCGCGTCCCCATGCAACTTCTATTGCGTGACGAATCGCACGTTCTACTCTGCTTGGTGTCGTCGAATATTGCTCCGCGATCATCGGATAGAGAACCTTGGTAACCGAGCCTAATAGTTCCATATCGTTCACAATATGCAAGATCGCATCGCGCAAATACTGATATCCCTTGATATGCGCAGGGATCCCAAGTTCCCTGATAATATTCGTCACTTCAATATCAAGCGATTGTCTTGCCACTGCTTGCACTTCTGTCTTGGAACTGATGGGACGATGTTCATCAAGCATACCTGCCAGCAAACGAAGTCGATTTACTAACACCTCCTTTTCGATCGGTTTCATCAAATAATAGTCTGCGCCCAACTCCAGTACCGCTTTTACCGCAGTTTTGGCAATCTCGCTGACAACAATGACCTTCGGCCGTTTGGTTTCCATTTTCGACATCGTTTCCAATACACCGATTCCATCAAGTTTCGGCAAAATCAATTCGAGCGTTACGATATCGGGAGATTGTGTTTCAATGATCTTGATCAATTCCTCACCATCACAAGTCGTCCCGACTACTTCGAAATCCGCCTGTTTCGACAAATAATCTCGTAGAGATTGCACGAATCCCCAATCATTGTCAGCAATTGCAATTTTGATTTTCCCCTTATACATTATTTTTCTCCCTTCATTTGTTTTTGGTTTTGTTTTCCATATTATGGTTATTCGACACTCCTTTGGATAATCCTTCCTTAATTACATATTTCATCCAACTATTTCTTGCTCTTTTCTTGCCTTGTCAGAAACAAATTTCTATTATAAAATAAGGTTTATATGACAAAATAATCCAAGGAATAATTATCGTATGACAAATATGAAAACGATTTTGAAACATGAATTGACTAATTGGAAATTATGGGAGATCTCATGGCTTATATTCTGTATTCTGTCAATCACATTCTTATCTCTCTACTGGAATGATACATTGATCGGCATAATTTCTGCCGTGTCGGGCATCACTTATGTAGTCTGTATCGGAAAGGGCAATATCAGTGCCTACTTTTTCGGCATGATAAACTGCGTGCTATATTCGATGATTTCATTCGAAGCGACACTATACGGTGAAGTCCTCTTAAATGCAGGATATTATCTTCCTATGATGTTTGTCGGTGTATTTTTATGGAAAAAGAATATTAACCAAGTTACATATGAGATATCCAAACGTCGCATGTCTTGGTATAGCAGAATGATCGGATCATTCGCTATACTTATTGCAAGCTATCTGTTGGGCTTGTGGTTACGCTCCTTAGGTGATGTGATGCCATTTATTGATGCCTTTACGACCGTTGCTTCCGTCGTTGCCATGATCGCTACAGTCAAAATGTATTCCGAGCAATGGTGGATATGGCTGTTTGTCAATATATGCAGTGTTTATATGTGGTATTGCGATTTTCAAGCAGGCTCTGATAATATTGCTACCCTTGCAATGTGGGGCATCTATTTGATAAATGCTGTTATTATGCTAATTAAATGGGAGTCTGAAGCAAAACATTGTGAGCTTTCACTTGCACCCGGCACGAACAAAACATAGAAGGCACAGTCAAATTCATTTTGATACAATAAGGTTATAGGGAGTTAGTATTATGCTGCACATTATGTCACCACGTTTTATGATGATCACAGCTATGGCAATATTCGGTACGCTGGGTCCGTTCGTACGAAACATTGCCGTTTCTTCGGGAGAATTGGCACTATATCGCGCCATCTTGGCGGCACTGCTGATTACGGGATTTTTATTTCTTACCAAACAAAAAATACCGTTTGCCGCTATCAAAAAAGAGATACCTCTTCTCTTGGCTTCCGGTATGGCAATGGGTATCAACTGGATACTTCTGTTTCAGGCATACAAATATACGACCGTTTCACTTGCAACACTCAGCTATTATTTCGCGCCTGTTATCGTGACGCTCGTCTGTCCGATCCTGTTTCGCGAACGACTGACCATTAAACAGATCATATGCTTTATCATGTCGACACTCGGACTTATTCTGATCATTGGCATCGGCGATGTAGGCAGTGGAAACAATCTGCTTGGTATCATGTTCGGCTTGGGTGCCGCAGTATTTTATGCGACAGTCATCCTCTTGAATAAGTTCATCAAAAATGTCGAAGGAATGCCGAGAACCTTTTTGCAATTCATTGCCGCGATCATCATCTTGCTTCCGTACGTCTTTTCAACAAGCGGTATCACACTCTGTAACCTGGATAACATCGGTTGGATCAATCTTCTGATCGTCGGTCTTTTCCATACAGGTATCACGTATTGTATGTACTTCTCCTCGCTGAAAGAATTGCCCGGCCAAAAGGCTGCTATCCTCAGCTATATCGACCCCTTGGTCGCAGTCCTCATCTCCGTCGTTATCTTGGGTGAAGCAATGACCTTATGGCAAGTGATCGGTGGTATGCTGATTCTTGGATTCACATTGTGGAACGAGATATCGCCGAAAACAAATCAATAAAATAAAGACCGTTGATAGAGAAATGCCTCTACGCAACGGTCTTTTTGTATTTATCGGGACACCATCTTACAATTATCCTATTCTACTGCTTATTTAGAAACATCTTTATTCCAAAATATACGATCACTACACCCACTACAACATTCATACCATTGGAAATAGTGTCAGGAAGAAATTCTTTCATCTCTGTTCCAAGGATAGCTATCCCTGTCAAAAAGAATACTGTCGCCGAAACCAATCCTGCCGAAAAAAAGAACAATTCCGATCGACGTAATTGTTCTTTTATCATCTTTTGGGTCAAAACTGTTCCCCAAAATACGATTGTCAGTGGATTTGACAACGTCAGAATAAGCCCCTGTACAAAAACACTTTGCGCATCACTATATGAAGAGATATGCAAAACGATATCACGGCCAACAACTTCTAATATCATATTGATGCCGAACAAACATA
>JAFSAX010000168.1 GCA_017442105.1 Selenomonadales bacterium
ATTCCATGTCAAATGGCTTATCTTAAAGAGAAATACAATATTAAGTAAAGAGATATGTCATCATGTCAGTGAATGTCACTATGTTTCTGTGATATAATTATACTGGAATGAATAGCGAAGCCGTCCTTAGGGGCGGCTTTTTTGTTGGAGGGGGTGTTGTTATGGCTGAACTGGCTGATGCTCGGGAGGAGCTTTTTGCGAAAAATTATATCGTGGCAGGCGATGCGTATAAGGCTGCATTAGATGCGGGATATGCGAAAAGTACGGCGAAGGATGCCAGTAAGTGGATCAACAGCCCGATAAAACCCAACGGTAAGGTAAATAAGAAGTATAAGGAACGCGTAAAGAATCGGATCAAAGAGCTGATGGATGAAAAGAATGACGAGCTGATAGCCAAGGCGGATGAGGTGCTGAAATATCTTACTGCTGTTATGCGCCGAGAAGAGGTTGAGAATGTTGTTGTTACTGTTTCCGAGTCGAATGAGCAATGGCTGCCTGATGAGAACGGCACGATGCGAAAAAGAAAGATCGTATCGGAGCGGCCGCAGATCATAGAGATACCGACGAAGGTAGCAGATGCCAACAAGGCGGCGGAGCTTTTGGGAAAACGATATTGCCTTTTTACGGACAATGTGAATCTTGCGGGTGTGCTGCCTGTGATCATCAGCGGAGAGGATAATATTGCAGAGTAATATTTATCTGCCGGATGTGATCGGCGGCGGATACGGTGCGTTCTGGCGAAGCAGGCATCGTTATCGGGCGGTCAAGGGCAGTCGCGGAAGCAAAAAGAGTAAGACGACGGCACTATATTATATCTACAAGATGATGCAGTATCCTGCGGCGAATCTCCTCGTGGTGCGGCGTAATTTCCGTACGCTGAAGGATAGCTGTTATTCTGATCTTTTGTGGGCGGCAGAGCGGCTGGGTGTGTCGAATCTCTGGAAAGGGACGACAAGTCCGCTGGAGCTGACGTATCTGCCGACGGGTCAGAAGATCCTGTTTCGCGGTCTGGACAACGGCTTGAAGATCACGTCTATCAGTGTGCCGAAGGGAGTGCTGTGCTGGGTCTGGATCGAGGAGGCTTACGAGGTCACGAATGAGGCTGATTTCGATAAGCTGGATATGTCTATTCGCGGTCAGATGCCGAGCGGTCTGTGGAAGCAGATCACACTGACGTTCAATCCGTGGAGTGCGAACAGCTGGCTGAAGAAGCGTTTTTTTGATGTGGAGAGCAGGCTGATCTTTACGGCGACGACTACGTATGAGTGCAACGAGTGGCTGGATGAAGCGGATGCTCTGCTGTTCGAGGAGATGAAGCGTGACAGTCCGCGCCGATATCGTATAGAGGGTATGGGCGACTGGGGCATATCGGAAGGTCTGATCTATGAAAAGGTTCGATATGAGACGTTCGATACAGATGCTGTGCGTGCGCTGCCGAATATCATTTCTGCGTTCGGTCTGGATTTTGGGTTTACCGATCCGACGGTGCTTATCTGTATGCTGATCGATAACAAGAACAAGATCATATATGTGTTCGATGAGTGGTATAAGCGGGGCGTGACGAATGCTCAGATCGCAGAGCGGATCAAGGCAATGGGCTATGGTGGTCAGCGTATCGTGTGTGACTGTGCCGAGCCGAAGAGTATTGCAGAGCTGCAGGAGTACGGTATACGCGGTGCGGAGCCAAGCCGAAAGGGAAAGGACAGCGTGCTTCATGGGATACAGTTGATGCAGAATTATACGTTCGTTGTGCATACGCGGTGCAGGGAGTTTTTTAAGGAGATATCAAATTACTGCTGGGCGACAGATCGGTTCGGCAAGCCGATCGATAAGCCCGAGCATGAGTTTTCGCACGGCCCTGACGCGGCGCGGTATGGTGCGGGCAAGGTATTGACTGCAGACAGATTCAGTTTTGAGTGAGGTTGAGAAGATGATCGGAATGGATGAGTTTAAGCACATTCTGCAGACAGGGGCGGCAAGCAGTATGACATTCAAGGAGTTTTTGGAGGTCGAGATCGACCGATGGAGACGCAGTCATAAGCGCAGAATGATGCTGGTAGGTGAGCGGTATTATAACGGCGATCACGATATTTTGCGGCGCAAGCGTGAGGTGATCGTGGAGGGCGGCGCGAGGATAGAGGATGAGAATCTCCCGAACAATAAGCTGGTGGATAATCAATTTGCAAAGATGGTCGATCAGAAGGTGAACTATCTCTTGTCGAAGCCGATCGTGTACGAGAGCGAAGATGCCAAATATAATGAGCTTTTGGCGGGGATATTCAATGCCAAGTTTCAGCGCATCTTAAAAAATGGCGGTGTAGATGCTTTTTGCGGCGGCGGCAGCTGGCTGTATATCTACATTGACGACAAAGGCAAGCTGCAGTTTCAGCGATTCGCACCGTATGAAGTGCTGCCGTTCTGGAAGGACAGCGAACATGACGAGCTGGATTGTGCTGTGCGTGTATATCAGGTGGAAGCGTATGAGGGCAGAGAACTAAAAACGATCGAGAAGGTAGAGTTGTTCAAGCTTGACGGTATCGAGCGGTATGTACTGAAATCAGGCAAGCTGATCGCTGATGTGGACAATCCGTCGGAGAGCTACATTAAGGCCGGCGATACCGAATACAACTGGGAGCGTATCCCGCTCGTGTTCTTCCGTACCAACGCACAGGAGATACCGCTTATCAAGCGGGTGAAAGGATTGCAGGACGCACTGAATACGATGCTGTCCGATCTGCCGAATGGAATGGAAGAGAACGCGGGCGGACAGAGCATTCTTGTCGTCAAGAATTATGACGGCACGGATCTGGGCGAGTTTCGGCGGAATCTTGCCACGTTCAAGGCCGTTAAGGTAAGAACACTGGACGGCGCGGACGGCGGGCTGGAGAGTCTGCAGATCGAGGTCAATGCGGCGAACTATGAGGTCGTTCTGAAGCTGCTGAAAAAAGCCATTATCGAGAACGCAATGGGATACGATGCAAAAGACGATCGGCTGGGCGGCAACGCAAACCAGATGAACATCAAGAGCATGTATTCGGACATCGATCTGGCGGCGAGTGAGATGGAGACCGAGTACCAGGCATCCTTCGTGCAGCTGCTGGAGCTTGTTACCGCATATCTGTCAGCATCGGGAAACGGCAACTACAGCGGGAAGCCCGTGACGATCACGTTCAATCGGGATATCATCATAAACGAGATCGAGATCATCAATGCACTCGTCAGTCTCGGTGTGAAGGTATCGAACGAGACGCTTCTCGGACAGCTGCCGTTTATCAACAACGTACAGAAAGAAGTCGAGCGTGTAAAAGAGGAAAGCGTATCGGATATGGCGATGTACAGCAGTGCATTCGATCCGAGCAATGGAAAAACGGAAGAATAAAAAAGACACTGCTTAAGCGGTGTCTTTTTTGTTGGGGGATATGATGCAGAGCAAGCAGTATTGGGAGAAACGATTCGAACAGCTGACTGCCGCACAGCTGGATAAAGGCGAAGAATATTTCCGCAATCTCGAAAGGCAGTATCAGCAGGCAATAGCGGAAGTCGAAAAAGACCTTGCCCGATGGTATACGCGCTATGCAAGCGAGAACGGCATTACACTGACAGAGGCAAAGCGTCTCCTTAAAGGCCGCGAGCTGGAAGAATTCCGTATGGATGTGCAGGAATATATCGCAAAGGGCAGGACGCTGAAATATTCGAGCCAATGGGCCAAACAACTCGAAGCGGCAAGCACGAAGTTCCATGTATCTCGTCTGGAGGCACTTAAACTGCAGATGCAGCAAAAGGCAGAAGCAGTCCATGCAATGCAGGCAGAGGGACTGGACAAGCTTACACGCGATATCTATGCGGACGGCTATTACAAGACCGTCTTTGAGGTACAGAAAGGCTTCGGCATCGGCTTCGATATGATGCGGCTCGATCACAACCGAATAGACAAGCTGATCGCCAAACCGTGGGCGGCAGACGGCAAGAATTTTTCACAGCGTATCTGGGGCAATCGCACGCAGCTGGTAGGTGAACTGGAAAACCGATTAACGCAGAGCATCATCCGCGGACAGTCGCCGAAAAAGGTCATTGCCGAAACAGCAGAGCGGTTCCATGTAAGCAAGAGCAGAGCAGGTGCGCTCGTGATGACCGAGAGCGCATTCTTTGCCTCTGCTTCACAGAAGGATGCGTATACTTCTCTGGGAGTGGAACAGTATAAGGTCCTTGCCACGCTCGACAGTCACACCTCGGAGATGTGCCGAGCGATGGACGGCAAGGTCATGCCCATGAGCGAACATAAGGCAGGCGTAACAGCCCCGCCGTTCCATGTGCGCTGCCGTTCTACAACGGTACCGTACTTCGATGATGAGTTCAGCATAGACGATCAGAGGGCGGCAAGAGATGCAGACGGCAAGTACTACACCGTGCCTGCCGATATGACGTATGAGGAATGGAAGAAAACTTTTGTAGACGGCGGCAGCAAAGAGGGATTGGCAAAAAACATCAAAACGCCTGATAGCACAGAGGATGTTGCGACACCCCTCAAAATGCCTGTCAACACGGAAGATGTTGCGGCAGGTGTTGAATTGCCCACTGACTTAGTTGCTGATACTAAAATAGCGGATGACATAAAGAACGGTATTTTAAATAGCATTAAGGCTATGCAAGAAGAATATGATATAAAACTTGACAGGATATCGTATGAAGATATTTCTGGTCAAGGGAAAATACCGTTGCAGTTTTACCCGATTCGCGCAGGGCGTAATTTTAAATATAAATTGATCGTGAATAGTGGGTATGATTGGAATGAAACCCTTGAACTGTTCAACGAGAGGATTTATAATAAAAATTATAAGAACGGCTTGCTAGCAGCTAAAAATTTAACGGATTTAATCAAGCATGAAATGGCACACGTTCTTACGTTCCAAGA
>JAFSAX010000169.1 GCA_017442105.1 Selenomonadales bacterium
CCACCAAAGGAAAAGAAGTGGATGCCCAGCCAAGAGGAGTTCTACATCTATAGTCATTCATCTGTGGTAAGATAAACGTAAAAGCCGCTGAGGTGGAGAGATCCATCTCAGCGGCAATTTTTATCTTTTCTTATAAACGACAAGTTCGGGATTTTCGCCATTTTCCTCATAGGTGCAGATGAGGATGAAGTCCATATTGGCGACGACACCGAAGCATCGGTCACCGCCGAATTCGCATTCGAGCTGGTTTCCCAGATAGGTTGCGTTATCATCGAGGAACTTGACGGTCTTACCGTTTGGTAGACGGTATTCAAGATTGACATAACCGCCCACAAGAGCATTGAGCTTTTCGACCTTCGGCATGCCTTCTACACCGAGCGCGTTGATTTCGTCGATCAGTTTGCGCTTGAACTCTTCAAACTTCCCGCCGTCATCGAGGTTTTTATATTTCTTCCAATAGTCAAGCTTGGGGAGCATTTCCTTCAAATAGGCGCGAGCCTGCTCCGAGGGAAAGGCTTCGCTTGCCATATTCGCTACGCAGACCTCGATCAGATCATCCATATCGTGATACATATACTCGCCGTCGGCATAGCACCACTTGCAATATTCCTCGTTGAAAAATCCGTCGGTTTCGCGGCTGATGTTGCTATCTTCCAGGGGCATACCGCAACATTGACAGATCAAGTTTTGAGGAGAACCAAGAAGCGTGTTGATAGATACATCAAACAGTTTTGATAACAGTTTTAATGTTTCAGTATTAGGAATAGTTTCTCCATTTTCCCAACGGCTGACTGCCTGACGAGTGACGAATACCTTTTCGGCAAGTTCCTCCTGGGAGAGTCCGTTTTTCGTTCTTAGTTCAAGAATAATATCTCTCGTTTCCATAAAATCATCACCTCGCATTGATTATACTGCGATCCATCATCATAAACAAGCAACGCGCTGTTGCTGCCGATTCGATGTATCTTACCCGTAATACTTGTCTATTCCGCCAAAACCGACAATCAGCTTTCCGTTACGAGTCTTGTTTATAAAACTCGTAAGGCGTTTTTTGAATTCGTCGGAACGTTTTCTTGCCGCATCGATATACGCAATGCGAATACGCTTATATGGCTCGGATAATTCCTCGTAGTTTTCCCACGCAACCGTATCTGCTTTTATTGCATCAAGTATATCGCTTGGGAAAACGTATGGTGCACGAATAATGGGCAATACGTTATCTTTTATGCTCGGATGGAGCATTCCCCGCTTATCAAGCCAAATCAGTCGTTCTATATTCGGTCGTGAATACGGACTGCCTTTCTTTCTCGGTGTAAACCGCTGAGCTCGATGCGTAGGGTCGATATGCTTAATTGTGCTATCGATCCACCCAAAGCAAAGCGCTTCTTCTACTGCGTCGTTATAGGAAAGCGCTTTATCGCCCGATTCCTTCATTGGAAACACAAACCATATTTCTTTTTCTGTTTCGAAGTGCTCAGCAAGCCACTTTCGCCATATATCTCGTTCACTCGTATAAAATATGTTCATTCTCTCATCCCTAAAAATATAAATTAGCTTACTTCTTCTTTTTCGGTTTGGGAAGCTCGTCATACATTGCTTCAAACAGTTCTTTGAGGAACGCTCTATCGTCAACGTTATCCACCAAGAGCATATCTTTAGCACCATCGTACGGCGGCTCGTAGGTAGCATTCGGCATCAGCTGCACCGCACTCGGTACGGGTTTGACGAGCAGGCGATCATCACAGAGATAGGCGGCAATTTTACCGCTCATATAAATGATATATTCGCCCATCATTTGACGATGGGTGATACCATCTACATCGGATAACTGATCTAATATAAAAGCCAAGTATTCTTTGCTTGTAGCCATAACATTTCTCCGTTACAAATTTCATGTGAATATTATATCATTTTTCGCGCCTTATCTCAATCCCTTTTTCTTTGTCTACAGTGGTGCAACCACTGATATATGTGCCGATATGCTCGTGCATTTAGAAATGAGAAAAGCCGATGAAGAATTATTTGTTTCTTCATCGGCAATTTTATGCTCTTATTTTATCTTGTAAGATGCAATATATTCTACACCATCATTCGCTATTAGCTTTGGATCGGATTGCACAAAGTTAATGTTTAGATTGTTTTCTTCTGCAGTAAGTGCAAAATGGCAGAGCGCAATGCCCATATCGATCATCTGCATGTCAATCTTTCCTTCGTGACCGAAGCCTTTACTGCGTTTGAGATAAAAGTGAGCGACATGATCCGCTACAACAACGCGCCAGGGTTGTTTATTTACTGCTGAAGGGGCAAGTCTTACCATGCTGAGAGGCTCGGCAAATTCGCCTGCCTTCTCCTTTGTCAGCGGCACATCAAAGGAGCCGTCAAAGAACAGTTGCTCAAAAGGTAACCGCTCATCCGCTTTGATTGCCTTTCGCATCATGGTTTCTCGGATGGACATTTTCTTTGCCGTATAGCCGATGGGTGTGGCGCAGGGCATCATTTCGTTTTCGCCAAGATCCATTGCCTGTTCAAAGGCGGAGCGATTCATCGTACCGCCAAGCCATACGGTGCCAAAGCCCAGCGACTGTGCATACAGAACAAATTCTTCAAAGGAATAACCAAAGGCAACGCTTGCATTCGGTACGTTTTCAATTTTTCCGCCGACATACAGCTCTGTACCGCTTACAACAGGACAGGTCAGACCGTCTTTCTTGGCATCGAGGAACTTGAACTTAACGGGAATGTTGAAGGGGTTTTGAATCGCATTTGCATACGACAGGAGTTGTTCTTTTGTGCTTTCGTCAAGTGCTCGGCCGTCATAGGTGCGAACGCTTCTTCTTTTGTTTATCAGTTCTGCAATCTTGTTCATTCTTCGCCCTCTTTCGCAAGTATCTTATAAAGAATTTTATAAAGCTGCATTCCTTCCTCGGCGGTAAGGTTTGTGCAACCGGCAACCTTTGCGGGAATGCCCACCGCCTTTTCCTTTAGCACCTCACCACTGTCGGTGAGGAGAACGCTGACCGAGCGTTCGTCCGTCGTGCTTCTTTTGCGCGCAACGAAGCCTTTCGCTTCAAGGCTTTTGAGGACGGGAGTCATCGTTCCCGAATCAAGGAAGAGCTTTTCGCCGAGCGCCTTAACGGTGATCTCCTTCTCTTCCCACATTACCATCATAGTGATGTACTGCGTATAGGTGATATCCAGCTCGTCGAGGTGCGGGCGGTATTGTTTGACCACCTCTCGCGCAGCGGCGTACAGCGGAAAACAAAGCTGATTTTCAAGCTTCAATGCATCGTATTTTGAATTACTCATAGAATACCTCTTGCAAACTCCGCGGCATTCGCCAGATCCGCTTCGTTCGGTCTGCCTTTATGGATCTTTGCAAACTCGCCACGGCAATGGAATTCTTCCTCAGCAACGGCAACGCCTACAGTATCTGCAACCTTTCTCACAGGCTTCTTCATCGACTTCATCATGGCGGACGTGCCGAAGCAGACGATCTTGCCTATGTTATCTTTGTTGCTGATGATAAAATCCTTTACCGCCTGATCTGCGTCGAATGCGTAATAAGAGCAACCGAGGAACAGAACGTCAGCCTTTTCACTAAGCGGTACTGACACGTCCTTTGCCTCGACTGCGACCGCCTCGGCAACCGCTTCTGCTAACTTCTTCGTGTTTCCCGAACGGGTATAGTAACGAACTGCTATCTTC
>JAFSAX010000170.1 GCA_017442105.1 Selenomonadales bacterium
CCGATAAAAATATTATTCAGATCGACAGGTGTATGACCTGCCGCAAAGATCACTTCCGACGGAACCGTCGTCGTTATGCCGATTCTGCCCATGATTCACCTTCTCCTTATAAAATAAGAAATAGAGGATAGCAAATATCGCTTATCCTCCTAGTTCCTTATCAATTGTCTGCCAACGCTTTTGCCGCAGGCATCTGCTCGCGCAATTTGGCATAATTTTTAATAATAACGATCGGCGTTTTCTGCGAAGCATTGCCGAACGGATTGTCGATCAACAGATGCGACACAAGCGCAGGATTCATCCCGTCCGTATGGCTGACGATGCGTGCTCGCTTGAGGTCGTTGACGTCTGCCACGACTGCACCGTAACAACCGAGTCTGCGTTTGATCTCACGCGCTACCTCGAACGGCTTGTCCGGACCGTATACGATATGCTTATCGAACGGCGGCATCGTGCACGTAACATCGTCGATAAGCGCAGTCTGTTCACCGCCCAAACGATAGAACCAACCGGGCTTGCCCAATACCTTCATCACAGCACCTGCAATGAACGCACCTGCTACACGCCATTTTCCTTCTACGTCCATCAACGATTGCATACCATACGGCGTTGCAAGCGAACCGCCTTCCGGAATGAACATACAGAGCGTACGAGCCAAGAAGCACGGCTTGAGATCTTCCGGACGAACGATACGACCTTGAATGATCGCCAACACGCTCTCCGCGATCGACACCACATCATCGGGACCGATCTGGTCTTTGACATATTCATCCATAACTGCGAACACATCATCTTTATCTGTCAAAATTCTCGTTTTCACAGGAACCAAACTAACATCAGTCATTGTCCATCACCGTTCCTTTCGCTTCGATCGCTTCACGCACTTCACGCGCCGTCAATACAATGCGTGTTTTGTCGATATAAAGACTTTCTTTATCAACGATCTGATAAAAGATATCAACATTCACATCAGGCATCGCCAAAAGCGTTTCCAACACATTGTCGTTCTGTACTTCGATCTCGAGTGTCACGAAGAGCTTACCGCCCTTCTGCGCAGGCATCAGGACTGCTTCAAAGTATCCGTCATCACGACGTTCACCTTCTCGTTCCACACGACCTAAGATACGCACACCTTTGAACTGTTCCTGCGCCAGCTGCACACGCGCAAAGCAGTCCATCATCGTACAGAGCACTTTGCCCGTATTCATATACGGCATCTCGCACTCTACCGTCATCGACTTTTCCTTGAACTCCGTCGCCTTGAACTCGGTTCTGCGATCAGTATAGATAACAGGAACCGATTTACCCAAACGAATACAATACAGCTTGAACGCAATGACCACTAACACGATCAATGCCACTACAAAGCACAAAAATTCCAACATAATAATATCCCTCCGATTTTATTTTTCCGTCATGCTTTCTTCGCGTGACGGCAATTGTACTTTTTTAAAGATCACATTTTCACCCTCAATGATAAGATGCGCCAACTCTTCGCTCTTATCAAGATTCGCCGTGAAACAAAGCTCGGCTTTCCCGACACCGTCTTGTTTGAGAAGACCGTGTTCTGCCAATACACGCTTCGCCTCACGTGCCGTTGCCTCGGCAGGATCAACGAGTGCTACCTTATCACCGAGCACACGACGGATCGCACCTGCAATGTACGGATAATGCGTACACCCAAGCACGAGCGCATCAACGCCTGCCTCCTGCATTGGAAGTGCAACTTCGCGAACAGCTTCTTCTACCAGCTCATCGTCGATGTGACCGTCTTCAATGAGCGGAACGAATCTCGGACAAGGTGTCGGATATATTTCAGCCTCACAAGACAGTGCTTTCAGCGCAGCCTCATGCGAACCGCTGGCGATCGTAGCACGTGTCGCCATCACTCCGACTTTCTTCGCCGTCGAACGGCTCAATGCTTCTGCGATCCCCTTATCCATTCCGACAAGCGGAAACGGATACTTACCGACAGCCAGGTGATAACCATGCGCCGTCATCGTATTGCAAGCAAATACCGCGATCTTCACACCGCGTTTTTGCATAAACGTCAATATCTCATGCATAAATTCAATAATTTCGGGAATCGTCTTACAGCCATACGGCATACGTGCCGTATCGCCCAAATACAGGATATCTTCCTGCGGCATCTGTCGGCGCAATTCCTTCACTACAGTCAGACCGCCGACCCCCGAATCAAAGACCCCGATCGGTCCGTTTGCTCTAGGCAACCTCAATTCCCCCTAACGTTCTGCCTTATCAAGTGCGGCAAGCTGTGCCAGCTTGTCATAATATTTGGCAGGCAATCGAATGATCTTGCCTTCCTTATTTGTAAATACATTCTGTGTACGGCCTGTCGCCAACACCGCATCGTCAGACAGACGGCGTATTGTATACGTAAACACCATCTTTACGGGCGTAATCGCTTCGGCGATCGTCTCGATCGCAATCTCATCATCAAACCGTCCCGACGAACGATATTTACAACTGACATCCGTGATCGGAAACACGATACCTTCTTCCATCAACGGATTCAAATAAACATCTGCTTCTTTCAAATAGGCAACGCGCCCCATCTCGAACCAACGCAGATAATTGGCATGATGCACCACACCCATCGCATCTGTTTCCACAAAGCGAACACGATCTCTAATCTCAACCAACCCGGTCACCAGCCTTCTTTTCCGCGTATCTTCAGTCTACTTTTATCACAACAAAAAGCATATCATTTCACGCTTAATATACTCCACTTATTGTACTTTTATCTGTTTCATTTGTCAATTCTTTGCAGGGAATAAGTTCCCATTTTTGAACCATTTTCTGACATCAGCCTTCTCGCAAAAAGAAAAAGCCGACAAAATTTGTCGGCCATGTTATCTGTTCATAATGCGCATCTTATTCAGCAGTATCTTCGTGTGCTCGATCACATGCAAAATAACCAGTACAGTCGCCGCATACCCACCGTAAATATGGATCCGTTTGACGATACCGCGACCGGGGCGTTCCACCAAATGAAAGTCAAGGATATATCCCGTCACCAACACCGCAAGCATTGATATCAGAAGCAATATATCGATTCCGACCTGCCATTTTACTCGCTTCATTACCGCACCTCATTTCACAGTGATATCATCAATATTATTTTACCACATATCCATCTGTTCGTGCAGTCGATACAGCAATCTCTTAGGATCATTTGTTTGCATCGCCGACGACATGATACAGATACCTGCAACACCTGTACCTTTCAGCAAACGCACATTTTCTTCGGTGATACCGCCGATCGCATGGACAGGTATCCGAACAGCACGGCAGACCTCATGAAGAAAATCCGTCCCACGCCCTGCCATGCCTCGCTTGCAGTTTGTCGCAAAGATATGCCCTGCCACCAGATAGTCTGCTCCCCACGCTTCTGCTTCACGCGCTTCTTCCGCCGAATGTACCGATACACCAACCGAATGCCAATCATTTTTTCGCAAGCGGCATCGCATCACGGGCAGCGGAAGATGTATCCCAGAACAATTTGCCTCCGCGAAAGAGTGCAAGATACATTCCGTACGATATGGCGCACAAACAGCAAGTACCCGCTTTGCCAATCGACGATATTCGTCTGCGGACAGATCTTTTTCGCGCAAGATGATACGGTCTGCTCCGCCCGCAGCCAAACTCTCTACGCGTGTCAAAAAATCTTCTCGGCACAAATGCCGATTCGTCACGACAGTAATGCTACACATAGATACTGTCACCCATCACAGGTTGAAGCCCGCGTGCTATCATCGCACGGTGAACTTCCTCGACCGAACGCCCATCGGCGATCTCGAACTGCTCGTCCCCTTTGGCATCGTCTTCATGTCCGCCCACGCCGACGGCAACGCCTGCCGATATTTTCGTCCCTGCAACGCCCATGACAGCATCACGAAAAGCGGCTCTCTCGCGTGTCGATACGGTAAGATTGGCGAACGGCAGGAAAATACGATATGCACAGATGATCTGCATCAGCAGTCGTTCCGATACAGCTTCTGTCTTAAGCGATTGTCCGCCTTGTATCGGGCGGATACGCGGACACGAAAAGGCGATCTCAGCATGCGGATACATTTGCTGAACAAGATGCGCATGAACGCCTGTCGCGAACGCATCACGGCGCACGTCCGCAAGTCCCAGCAATGCACCGAAGCCGACTCCGCGCATACCGCCTCGTATCGCTCTCTCCTGCGCATAAAACCGATACGGATAGACTTGTTTATGCCCTGCCAAATGCACTTCGCTGTATCGCTTCTTATCATACGTTTCTTGGAATACCGTCACATAATCGGCACCGCACCGATGCAGATACGCATACTCATCCGTATTCATCGGATAGACTTCAAGCCCTACAACGCGGAAATATTCTCTCGCGATCTCGCAAGCACGCCCGATATATTTAATATCAGACTGCGCTCTGCTTTCGCCCGTCAAAAGAAGGACTTCTTCAAGCCCGCTTGCCTTGATAGATGCCATCTCGCGCCGTATTTCTTCTTCGTTCAGCTTGGCACGATGGATCTGATTATGGCAGTTGAATCCGCAATAGACACAGTGATTTTCACAGTAGTTCGCCAGATAAAGCGGCGTAAAAAAGTGGACCGAGTTGCCGAAATACCGTCTTGTTTCTCGCTTCGCACGCTCTGCCAACTCTTCCAAAAACGGTTCTGCCGCAGGTGACAGAAGCGCACCGTAATCTCTGACTGTCAGCCGTTCGCGGCGAAGTGCCTTTCTCACATCATCGGCTGTATATTCATCTGCATGATACGCATCACGCGCCTCATTGACGTGCAAGAGGATATCCGATTCTATCTGCTCCATGTCGGGCAGATATGTCATGCACCGCTCCATCATCTCGCCTCCTCATCCAAAAATCCCGTCAACGGCGACGAAGCATCTCCACCACGTGTAAGCACACGTCCGAGACCTGCCAGGTACGCATCTCGACCTGCTTTGACAGCCAATCCCATCGCACGCGCCATGCGAACGATATCGCCTGCCGTCGCAATGGCCGTATTCGCCATGACAGCCGCCGCGCCCATCTCCATCGCCGCACAAGCTTCAGACGGACGACCGATACCTGCATCAACGATGATAGGAAGATCGATCTCGTCTATCAATATCTCGATAAAATCACGTGTCGCAAGTCCCTTGTTCGAACCGATCGGCGAGGCAAGCGGCATCACAGCGGCCGCGCCCGCATCGCGCAAATCACGTGCTGCATTGAGATCTGGATACATATACGGAAGTACGGTAAACCCTTCTTTCGCAAGCATCTCGGTCGCCTTGATCGTTTCATAATTATCAGGCAAAAGATACTTAGAATCACGGATAACTTCTACTTTCACAAGATCACCGCAGCCGACAGCGCGCGCCAAACGAGCAATACGTACAGCCTCATCTGCTGTTCTGGCTCCCGATGTGTTCGGCAGGATCGTCACACCCTCGGGAATATAATCAAGAATATTATCCGTTCCGCCGACATTTACGCGGCGAAGTGCCAACGTAATGATCTCTGCCCCTGCTTCTTCTACCGCCGCCCGAATGAGCGGAAGAGAAAACTTCCCCGAACCGAGAATAAAACGCGAATCAAATTCATGTCCACCCAATACCAATTTATCTGCACACATTACATTCTTCCTCCTATTCTTCTCCCAATATCAATCTCACAGCCAAGTTCGCCTGATGTCCCGCACAGATCATCACACGCGGCGCCATCAAGGCAAGTCCGTCTGCCAAGTCGCTCCTGCGGTCTCCGCAGATATAGAGTCTTTGATTCACACGCTCGGTGCGAATGTCATTGCTGTCACCATAGCCGACCATGCCCGACGCGGCGATCACGACTTTGTCCTTCGTCTGCGATAAGACAGTATTGACAAGCATCGCTTTGG
Source organism: Selenomonadales bacterium (assembly GCA_017442105.1). Classification (NCBI taxonomy): domain Bacteria; kingdom Bacillati; phylum Bacillota; class Negativicutes; order Selenomonadales; species Selenomonadales bacterium. The sequence goes on from JAFSAX010000170.1 coordinate 5,910, forward strand.
CCGTCGCATCATCGAACGCTTCGACGATCAGTGCATCATCACGCAAAACATCGACTGCATTTTTTTCATCCATGCGAACGTGCGTCGTCAGCACTCGGCAATACGGCTGTATCGTCCGCAGTTCTTCGGCAAGCGCATCGACTTTACGCCTGCCCAGATGGCACATACGATATGCCTGCCGATTAAGATTGCTCGCCTCAACAACGTCACAGTCTATCAAATGAAGCGTCCCCACACCGCATCTTGCCAGCATGATCGCTACCTGAGAACCAAGACCGCCAAGACCGGCTACTGCTATGCGTGCTTCTCGAAGCTTACAACTGACCTCGGCCGTATGGCGCACCGCAAGCTGCTGCCACATCATATCTTCTGCGATCATCTCATCCACCTCCCACGAATCGTACGATCTCTGCCGAATCACCGTCAGCAAATCGTACCGCACCAAACGCCTCGCGCGAAATGATCTCTCCGTTCAATTCGACCGCGACGACCTCTGCCCGATATCCTTTCGCCTCCAGATATTCTGTGATCGTCATACCAATCACTTCAGCTGCTTCTCCATTGATACGAATCATAAGCTCCACCCCTTTCAGAAAAAAACAAAAAGCCACACGAAGATCTACACCCGTGGTGGTGTACCCCTTCGTGTGGCTTTCGCTACACTCTATAGATAGTATACCAAAAAATGGTTTCCAAATCAATAGTTATCTGGTGCAAAAAGTAGCTTTATGCTACAATAAAGACAGAATTATCGCACGAATCAAAACGCACTAAGGAGGCTCTTACTATGCAGTTTGCTCAACGTCTTAGCCGTCTTGGCACCGAAAACGCATTCGAAATTCTCGCTGAAGTCAACAAACTGAAAGCAGAAGGAAAAGACATCGTCAGCTTTGCGATCGGCGAGCCCGATTTTGAAACACCCGACAACATCAAAGAAGCCGCTGTCCGCGCGCTCTACGACAACCAAACACACTACGGCCCGTCGAACGGTATTCTTCCGCTTCGCGAAGCCATCGCCAAACACATCTCCGAAACACGTCACATCGACGTCAATGCCAACCAAGTCGTTGTTATGCCGGGCGGTAAACCGATCATTTATTACACGATCCACGCGCTCGTCGACGAAGGCGACGAAGTCATCTACCCCAATCCGGGATTCCCGATCTACGAATCGGTCATTCGTTTCGTCGGCGGTGTGCCTATTCCCGCACCGCTGTCAGAAGCCAACGGATTCTCGTTCGATATCGAGCGCTTGAAACAGCTCGTTTCACCGAAAACGAAGCTCCTGATCTTGAACAGCCCGCAGAATCCGACAGGCGGTATCATCTCGGCAGAAGACCTGGCAGAGATCGCACGCCTCGCCGAAGAATACGATTTCTGGATACTCTCCGACGAGATATACAGCCGCATCGTATATGACGGCGAATTTCGCAGCATCGCCTCTCTTCCGAATATGGCAAAACGCACTGTTATCCTTGACGGGTTCTCCAAAACGTATGCCATGACAGGCTGGCGTCTCGGCTACGGTGTCATGAACGAAGAGCTTGCAAAACAGGTCGCTAATCTCGAAACGAACTGCGAATCGTGCACGAATACATTCGTTCAATATGCAGGACTTGAAGCATTGACAGGCCCGCAAGATTCCGTCGATGAAATGGTAGCTGAGTTCAAAGCACGCCGCGACCTCATTGTGGACGGCCTCAATGCAATCGAAGGATTCACCTGCCAAAAACCGAACGGTGCCTTCTATGTCTATCCGAACGTGACCGAAGCCTGCCGTCTTCTCGGCCTCTCTGATGCGAAAGCACTCCAGAAATATCTGCTCTACGAAGCAGGTGTTGCCGTTCTTCCGAGTACTGCCTTCGGTGCCAAACTCGAAGACGAAACAGAGGAATATATCCGTTTTTCTTACGCAACGAGCCAAGATGTGATCCGCGAAGGCCTTGCTCGTATCGCCAAAGCCATGAAACGGTAATTTTTCGATAATTTTTTCCAATCGAAAGATTTTTCAAAGAATCCTTTTCTATACTGAGAGTAACATCAGAGAAAAGGAGATGTTTCGTATGAAAAAACAGTTTTTCCAATATAAAAAATTTGCTCCGACTATCCTTACAGCAATCATCGCTGTATCGCTTGGTGCATCGACGGCAATGGCACATCCATCTGACCATCATCGCTATACACCCAACCATTATCCTTGTGTAACAGGCGATAACTGCTTCTATGAAGACAGAGAGTCCTCTTTCCATGACCGCTATGATGATGCTGAGTTCCAAAACAAATTCGCGGCAAAATATCTGGCAGAGAGTTTCTCTCTCGACCGCGAAGTCATTCACTCCTATTTAGATGACGGTTGGAGATTCCGTTCTCTTCAACACGCTGCCTTGATCGCCAAAGTATCGGGTACGCCGTTTGAAACAGTACTCGAAACGAAAGACAGCGGTAAATCGTGGCGCGAAGTTGCGTCTATCTACAAGGTCACACCAAGCCAGATCAAAGAAGCAAGATTTGACATTCGCGCGACACATATGGCAGAACGACTTGATGTGAACAAACATACACTCAAAGCATTGTTAAAAGACGGCTACCATCCGCGTGATATCGCCGCAGCCAATGCTATCGCAAAGAAAAGCAATAAACCGCTCCTCACCGTCCTCTCCTTGCGCGGCATCAACAACACTTGGGAAGACGTTGCGGAAGAAGTCGGCTTATCTCCGCGCGAAACAAGAAAACTCTTCGCACCGCATCAACCGCCGATGTTCTATCGCAGATAATACTGATATGCTAAAAGAGCAGTTCCGAATTGGAACTGCTCTTTTATTGATTCTTTTTTCAAAATAATCTCATTTCTCTTTATTTTCTAACCATGTATACATTGTCTAAACCCTCGTTTTTTAACAAAACTTGTTTGAATTCGATTATTGTTTTTGATATAATCTAGCGGTAATCCTTCCTATTTATAGATAATAATGAGGTGACAAGGTTGGCAACAAACAAAAATCCAAAACTCGAC
>JAFSAX010000171.1 GCA_017442105.1 Selenomonadales bacterium
AAGAGACCGATATTCGATCTCTTTTTATCATTTCTTAGTATTTTCTGCGAGCCTGGAAGCAATCGCGGCAGTATACCGGTTTGCCTTCCGTCGGTTTGAACGGAACTTTCGTTTCACAACCGCATTCGCTGCAAACTGCATCGAAGAGTTCGCGCTGCGGACGAGCCGGAGCAGCGTCACCGCGCTGTGCTTTTCTTGCTGCACGGCAAGCCGGGCAACGACCCGGTTTGTTCTCGAAACCTTTTTCTGCATAGAATTCCTGCTCGGATGCACTGAATACGAATTCTGCACCGCAGTCTTTACAAGTCAATACTTCGTCTTGGTAGGTCATGTTTAACCAACCTCCTTCTTAATATTAGGGTTGACAATTACGTTTCTGAGGGGTTGGTTTACAAGCCATCTGAAGGCAATCATCTACTTACTATTATCATATTATACAGACACTTTTGAACAATGTCAAGATTGCGATAGCAGTGCAGCAAACTCCTTCAGGCGCTCGGCGAACTTCTCAAGCGTGATGGCGATCGGATGCGAGGACGACATATCGACACCTGCATTTTTGAGAAGTGTTAACGAATAGTCGCTGCCGCCGCTTGCGAGGAAATGAAGATATTTCTCTTGTGCATCCTGCTCTTTCGATTGGAGTGCTTCGGCCAGAGCTGTTGCCGCAGAGTAGCCCGTAGCGTATTGATACACGTAGAAATGCGTGTAGAAATGCGGGATACGTGCCCATTCATAGCGGATCAAGTCGTCGAGAACGATATCGTCACCATAGTATTTGCGGTTTAATTCAAGCCATACGTCGCCGAGATAGTCTGCTGTTGCCGAACCGCCTTCTTCAAGTGTTTGGTAGACGGTGCGTTCAAATTCAGCGAACAAAGCTTGACGATAGACTGTCGTACGGACTTGTTCGAGGTATTGGTTGTATAAGAAGAGTTTTTCTTCACGCGAAGATGCTTTGGCAAGAAAATAGTCAAACAAGAGGATCTCGTTCGTCGTCGATGCGACCTCCGCATTAAATATCGTATATGATGCGTTTCGATACGACTGTGTATGCGAGCTGTAATAACTGTGCATGGCATGACCCAGCTCGTGAGCGAGTGTCGAAACGGAGTTGTAGCTGTTGTTGTAGTTGAGGAGTACGAACGGATGGACACCGTAGATCCCCCAGCTGTATGCCCCCGAGCGTTTGCCTTTGTTTTCGTAGATATCGACCCAGCCCGATGTCACACCACGCTCCATATCGGCAAGATACGTTTCGCCGAGCGGGCGGAGTGCTTCTTTGACATGGCGGAATCCTTCGGTAAACGGAATGTCGGAGGTTACTTCCTTGGCGAGCGGTGCGTAGAGATCATACATATGGATGTCATCTAATTGTAAGACGGACTTTTTCAGTGCGACGTATTCATGGAGGGCGGGGAGATGCTCGTGGATCGTATCAAGCAGGTTGTGGTAGACCGATACAGGGATATTCGCTCCCGACAAACCTTCTTCGAGTGCTGAACCATAGTGACGGACACGCGCATTGAACAGGTTGTTCTTGATACTGCTGCCAAGTGTCGATGCCAATGTATTTTTATGCGACTGATATACACCGAACAGATTATCAAACGCCGACTTGCGAACGTTGCGGTCGGAAGAACGAAGGAAGGACATAAAGCGTCCCTCACTGAGCGGAACGAGCTCGCCTTCTTCATTCGGTGTGGACGGGAATGTCATATCGGCAGACGTCAGCATATTGAAGATGTTGCGTGGTGCTGTTGTCAGCTCCGATACTTGTGCGAGAAGTGCTTCCTGCTCGGATGAGAGGATGTGCTTGCGCTCGCGATTCAACTCGGTGAAGTAGAAGCGATACGGAGCGAACTTATCATCACAGCTCCACTTGGTAAGCGTGCTTTCGTCCAGTTTCAAGATGGCAGGCTTGATGTAAGCGCAAGCAGAGGAGGCCTCGGATGCAAGCCGTTCGGCCTTGTCGGTCAGTGCTTGATATTCGGTGACAGATGCATCGCTGTCACGGTACATTCTGGCATAGGCATACAGTCTGCCGACGCGCATCCCAATGCTGTCCTGTAAGGTGAGCGCAGTAAGGAGTTGTTCGGGAGAATCGGTTATCGTTGTTTGCAGGTCGGATACTTTTGTGAGGTCTTCTTTCACAGACTGATATGTGGCAGTCCAATCTTCGCGCGTTGCATACATGTCAGACAAATGCCATTGATATTCGGGAGGGATATCACCGCGAGTGGGGACATTTTTTTTGACAGAAGCGAAGAAGTCTGCTCCTTCTTGATTTTCACAGTAAGAATGATATATAGATGAACGGATCATAATAATCTCCTTTTCACATAGTTTTCTTTTCTTAATAGTAATACAAAGCACCTGAAATAACAATCATTTCAGCGTACAAAATACGATACAGGAGTAGTCTGTGATATGTTCGGAATTGTTATGCGGGGTCATACGCGAAAAAATTGTGTGATGCCTTGATACAAGGCATCTGCGATCTTGGCACGACCGTCGCGACTTGAAAGAAAGAGCTCTTCTTCGGGATCGGAAAGGGAAGCGATATCGACCCAAACGGAGAGCATCGGTGTGTAGCGAATGATGGGAAAACTGCCGAAACGATGTGAGGGAGCAGGGGAGAGCAGTTCGTCGCCGAGTGAAACGGCAAGGCAATAGGCAAGTGGTTCTGCCTCATCACGATAATAGTAGACAGTACTTTTACTGCTCGGGCGCGGATAGAATCCGTCCGCATGAAGGCTGATGAGGAGGTCTGCCCCTGCATCGACAGCGATCGAGATGCGGGCGGTATGGTCGGCTATGGAATCGGCAGCAGTCGGGAGTATATCACAGCTTCGTGTCATTACGACAGAAGCACCGTTTTCTTCTAGTATATCGCGCAGACAGAGCGCGATGGCAAGCGTATGTTCTTTCTCGTATGTGCCGCTTGGGCCACGGGAACCGGTATCATCTCCACCGTGACCTGCATCAAGACAGATGATCTTACCGTCCAGACGTTGGCTTATCGGCTCTGTAACGGGAATCGGTAATGTCGTTAATTCGGGCATATTGGGCGTCATGATGTGAACGATCTCTTCTGATGGATTATAACGCGTTTTCCATTGGAATGTACGCGATAAGTCTTTTATCATCAGAAGTAGTTCTTTGCTGGTGCGAATATTCGTCGAAACCTTGTGCCCGTCTATCATAATACGCATAAGTCGCACCTTCTTTTCTTTTTGATTACTCTATGTGAAGGCGTGAGGATTGGTGCAGGAATCTAATGCAATATCGGCTGAAATATGGTATTCTATAAGGTAAGGAAAAACGAGGTGGAAAGATTGAAGATTGTAGTTACGACGCTGAATGCGAAATATATTCATTCCTCGCTGTGCCTGCGATATTTGGAGAAATACTGTCAAGATCGTGTGAAGGTAGAGCGAATGGAGTTTACGATCAATCAGGAGAAGCTGTTTATTCTGCGAGAGCTGTATGAGGCTCGTCCTGATGTTATAGGATTTTCTTCTTATATTTGGAATGCCGATGATGTGCTGGATATTGCGAAGATGCTTAAGAGCGTACTTCCGACTGTCAAGATCGTATTCGGTGGGCCTGAGGTCATGTACGAAACGGAGGGCTTCTTTGAGCGTAATCCGTTTGTCGATTATTTGGTTTTGGGTGAAGGAGAAGAAGCGTTTGCTTTGCTTGCAGAAGCTCTGACTGAGGGGCGTGAAGTAAAAGTAGATGGTGTCATCGGTCGTGCGGAAGGCGGTTCTGCTATGATTCAGACGATAGCCGATCTGACGACGATCCCGTTTCCGTATGATGACGATGATATGGCAGAGCTTGCTGATAAGATCATTTATTATGAAACGTCGCGTGGTTGCCCGTTTTCGTGTCAATATTGTTTGTCGGGCGGAGAGCCGGGCGTACGGTTCTTGCCGTTTGAGCGCGTGAAACAAGAACTTGACTTTTTCATTCGTCACGGTGTGCGTCAGGTAAAATTCGTCGATCGTACGTTCAATGCGAAAAAATCGCACTTTATGCCGATATTGCATTATTTGCTTACGGTCGATTGCGAAACAAATTTCCACTTTGAAGTAGCGGCCGATCTCTTAGACGATGAAGTGATCGATGTGCTCGTGCAAATGCCGAAAGGTCGTGTGCAGCTTGAGATCGGTGTGCAGTCGACACATTTGCCGACGCTTCGCGAGGTAAAACGTGTCAATCATTGGGAACGCATCGTATATGCCGTAGAAACGCTTCGCAAGGCGGGCAATATCCACCTTCATCTCGACTTGATCGTCGGTCTGCCCGAAGAAGGATATGAGCGTTTTGCCGAATCGTTCAACGATGTGTATGCACTTCAGCCCGAGATGCTTCAGATCGGTTTTTTAAAGCTGTTGAAGGGCTGTGGTCTACAGCGTCGTGCATTGCAGTATGATTATATCTCTATGACGCGTGCGCCGTATCAGGTGCTGGCGAGCAGATGGCTTTCGTATGATGAGATGCGTCGTCTGCAATTGCTGGAGGATGTATTTGAACATCTTTATAACAGCGGTAAGATGAAGGTCGCACTTGAGGCGCTTATCAAACTGTATGGCAAAGGTGCGTTTGGATTCTATGAAGATTTGACTGCGTTTTGGGTGAAAAATGATTATCACCGCGTGGCGCATAAGACGAAAAATCTGTATGCGTATGTATATCAATTCTGTTCAGAAAAAATGGCAGAACAGCTTGATATCTGTCGTGAGGTGCTTCGTTTCAACGCGTTGCTCCTTGAAAAGGGCAATATTCGTGTAGAGGCTTTGGAAGTAAGTGAGCTTTCTTGCGAAGATGAGAAGAATGCGTTTTGGCACGACGATGATACGGTGCGCAAGTATCTGCCCGAGTTCAAGTTTACGACATGGCGTGATCTTCATGCCAAGTATCATATCGAGGTGTTCGGTATTGATGTTGATGTAATGATAGAGCGGGCGGAAGTTGTGCAGAATAAGACGGTCGTACTCTTTGAATACGGCAAGGAAAACAGATGGCAAAAACTTCAGAGAGAAGATTTTTGGCAGGGGGAACAAGATGGTATATCGTAAGTATTCCGATTATCTGAAAGATACATATGGAGAAAAAATATATAAGTTGCCGATAGGGCTTCCGATTTCGTGTCCCAATCGCGATGGGATGTGCGGTGTGAACGGATGTGCTTTTTGCGGTGAGATCGGGGCGGGTTATGAAAATCTGCCTGCGACGATGACTGTTACAGAGCAGATCAACCAGAATCGTGCGCATATTGCACCGAAATATAAGGCGAATCGTTTTATTGCGTATTTCCAGAATTTCAGCAACACATATCTGCCGATCGACCGCATGGAAGCATACGTGAGAGAGGCTTGTCAAGATGATGTAATCGGTATTGCGCTTGCGACACGTCCCGATTGTATCAACGATGCATATCTGGAGCGGTTGGCTGCGATACGTGAGGAAACGGGTCGTGTTATCAGTGTGGAGCTGGGATTGCAGACTGTCAATTATAAGACGCTTCAGCAGGTGAATCGCGGTCATGGTTTGGCAGAGTTCATTGATGCGGTGATTCGTTTGAAACGGTACGGATTCCGTGTGTGCGCGCATGTTATTGTGAATCTGCCATGGGACGATGTGCGTGACACGATCGAAACGGCGAAAGTAATCTCCGCGCTGGGTATTGAGGAAACGAAACTGCACGCTCTTTATGTGGTGAAAGGTACGGCACTTGCCGAGTGGTACAAGAACGGAGAGATCGAGATCATCAGCAAGGAAGAGTATATGGAGCGCGTTATCATATTCTTGCGTCATCTCCATCCCGATATTGTGGTACAGCGTCTGATCGGGCGTGCGCCCGAAGCGAATACGCTGTTCTCGAATTGGAAGACGGGCTGGTGGAAGATACGCGATACGATCGAACAGACGATGCGCGATAACGGATGGCGACAAGGCGATCTTTGCGATTACTTGAACGGTCGTGCTGTAAAAAAGTTTTTGTAGAAAGTCAGCAGATGACTGGTTTTCTGAGCGGAAGATGATATTATCAAAGTGATGATAATTCTTTCATGTTATAAAGGAGTATTGCATGGAAAATGTATATGAAGTGGTATCCTCTTTTTACTGGGAGGAACCCGATCTGGAGGAGATCGTTCCGCGCAGAGAGATAGAGCGCTTTTTGCGTAAGCGTGCGTGGCAAGGAGATTCCGAATATGAACTCTTAGATACATGGTATCAAGTACAGGTTCTCTTGGAATATATGTTGACGATCTCTTTGACTGATTTTGATGAAATGACTGCCGATGAATATAGTCGTGCGATTCAATATATAGAACAACAGACGGATGAACCGATCACATTAGAAGAAGCGAGTGATCTTTTTGCGGCATGGCATTCTTTTTATATGCATCTCTTGGATGCGAAGCTGATCGAATCGATCAATGCGTTAAAAGAGGCACAGACAAGAATGACGAGCGGTGATGAGCTGATATATCTTGAAACGATATCACTTACAGATAAGATCAATTCGATGCAGGGAGAACTTGCACTTGCCGATAGTGAACCGCCGGAATTTAATCAGTTCTTGGCCAAAATGGTAGACGGACTGCTTCTTAAAATGAGTGCATTTTTTCAGCAGAAGCAGTTTATCAAGGATTTTGAACGTGCGCTTTATTTTTATACGGGGCCGTTTCTTGATGTTGTGATGAAAAAAGATGCGGCTTTTTGGTACGGTTTTTGGGATTATTTCTTGTTTGATTATCGCTTGATCCAAAGTGACAGAACACCTATCATGCTGTTTGATGCGGAAATGTACGATATGCTTAATATTGAAGAACAGCGAGTTATGAATGATCTGAAGGAAACGCGCTTTACAGTTTTTTATGTGAAGGGTAGTCTTGATAACGGTTGGGCAGAATGCAGTGATCTGTTTACAGAGGAAACGTTTGCTCTCCCGAAATCGGAACTGGGGAGTGCGGACTCGTTCGAGAAAAAGGTGTATTATGGGCATGTTCGCACCAATGGTGTCGTTTTTATCAATCATATCGTTGCGATAGAAGCGAGTGTGGCTGTTCGTCGCCGAATCAAGTCCGAAATATTGAATCAGCTTTCTTTATTCCGTTGTTCGCATCCCAATGCAACACTGTCAGAGTTTTTCTCTCGCCATGGTTGTGCAGTTCGTCATTTGATGGATATTCTTTCTTCGATGCGTAATGTATCTGTTATGTCGAGTGCACACTTATCGGTGATGCGGTCGATTGGTCATGATAATGCGATCTCGCTTCGATTGGCGAAAGAGATCGAAGCTGTTGTGCCGACGCTTTCGCTATATGATAAACGGCAGATCGGGAAAATGTGTACGGATTATCTGGTACTCGATAGTCATTCGTTTGCTATTGATGCGTGTACGATCGCGGCAATGGTCGGCGTGTATTTGGAACTGAATCACAATCAGTTGATGCGTATTCGTTCTATCGTTACGGCAGAGGTGGATTGGGAAGAAGTTGCGTTGAAGCAGAGTATCATTAAAGAGGAGTTGTCGATCGTACGATTCGATGCGCGATATTTGAACGAAGAAGGTTTTATTTTTTCGTTATTTATCTTATAGGAGGCGATAGGAGATGAAATGTGCAAAATGTGGTCAGCCACTTGAAACGGATATGCCGTGCCCGAATTGTGCGGATGATAATGTGCGTGTCATGTCGCGGGCGGAAAAGGACAGTTACGACGGAATTACGATAGAAGCAGACGAGAATGAAGCGCGCCGACAAGAAGAAGCGGAGAGGGAAGGACGTGCATATCAGTATGGGGGACAGCGCGTCTATGTACGTCATGTCAATCTTGGGCAGATCGGTTGGACAGCAAAATTGCTCGTTGCGCTTGTCGGCTTGGGGCTCGCTATATTTTTCTTGCCGCTGGCACTTGCGTTCATATCGATCGCAGTCGTGCTGTGGATAATTGGTAAGATCATACGATAAAAAAGAAGCAGGGATGACCTGCTTCTTTTTTGTGAAAGTGAAAGAGATAAACAAAAAACGCAGAGAGGATATCTCTGCGTTTTTTATATTCTGTTTTCCGGTGAATTAGAAGAAGAACATGAAGTCAGCTTTGTAGTAGTTACCGCCGAAGCTTTCACCCGTTGCAGGTTTCGTCAAATCTTTGCGGTCGAAGGATGCATATGCGTTGAAGATCGTGTTTTTAGCAACAGTGATCGTAGCGCCGATGCCCCAGAATTTTTTACCGTTGACGAAGTCAGCGTCAGTCGTCATGTTGTCAAGGTTAGCTGCCGGGATGAGGTTGTTGTCCATAGAAAGACGTTCTACATACATACCCCAGCTGCCCGGGTCTTGCAAGTTGTGGCCTTTGTAGGAGAGGCGAAGACCCCAACCTTCAGCACCTTTTTTGCTGTCTTGGTCAGCTTCAACTGCATTCATGTTTTTGTAGTAGTCACCTGCGAGAACGAGGTGTTTAGCTACTTTTGCACTAAAGCCTGCGCCCCAGAGATCGACTTCTTCACGATTCGTGAGAATATCTTTATCTTCTTTCATATAGAGAGCGGAGAGGGAGTAGTCAGGCGTGAAGTGATAATTAACTTGCGTGAAAAGAGCTTTGTCGAGATAACGGTCTTCGTATTGAGTCTGCGTGATTTTGCCTGCTGCTAATTTGTCGTCCAAGTTACCGGTCGTTTTACCGAGTACGCCGAAGTCAGCGTAACCAACAACACCGGACCATTTGTCCGTAGCGAATTCTACTTTTGCACCGTCAACTTCACCGGACGTGTCGCTGAGCCAGCCTACTGCACCGAGTTTCTGGTAGTAACGACCAACTGTGAGATCTGTTTTACCCATATTGTAAGTAAGGAAAGCATTAACGAGCTTGTTGTTGTGGAACTTGCCGCCATAAGTACCGATGTTCGTTTCACCGAGTTTGTTATTGTCGATAGCGAACATATCAGTATAGAAGCTCATTTTGTCGTTGACTTTACCGCTTGCGCTGAGGATCAAGCGTTGGTCAAAACCGGAATAGTGACCCGGTTTCGATTCGCCGTAGTAAGCTTTTTCGTGCTGATAACGGATACGGTAGCTACCACCGATTTTGAGGTCTTTGATGCCTGCTACTTTTTTCTCGATCGCATCTACGCGAACGCCAAGAGCGTCGAGTTCAGTCGAGAATTCAGCAGCGAGTTTGTCGATCGTAGCTTTGTCAGCTGCATCAGCGCCATCGCAGTTAGCCATTGCGCGAGCAACGATCTGAGCCATTTCGTAACGAGTGATTGCTTTGTCACCAGCGAAAGTGCCGTCGCCATAGCCTTCGATTACGCCGTCAGCAGCGAGTTGATCGATCGCATCGTATGCCCAATGATCTGCCGGTACATCGGAGAACGGGTTTGCAAGTGCTGTGCTTGCTGCGCCAATCACGAGCGCAGAAGTAATCATGCCGATAAGTTTTTTATTCATATAAGTCAACCTCTTTCGTTATTATATAATACAAATTCAATTAGTGAGAAACGTCAGCGCCGCCGGCAACACGTTTCGTCTGTACATCAACGTGTTCTGTACCACTGTGGTATTTGCTGTTTTTGTTTACTGTCGGCGGGTTCAATTTAATACCGTTTTTCTCGATAACTTCACGAGCCATCCACGGTTTGTCAGTGATGACACCGTCAACGCCCATTTTGATGAGCATATCGAGCTCAACAGGATCATTGACTGTCCACGGAACGATCTTCATGCCGAGAGCGTGTGCTTCTTGGACATTTTCAAGGGAAATTTCAGGGCCGTACGGAGATACGATGTCTGCACCGATCGATTTTGCTGCTTGATACGGATTGCCTTTGAAATCATCGATGTCGACGCCGCCGAGCCACGGAGAAGCGCCTTCTTCATACGGGCGAAGACATTCGGAATCTTTGCCCCAAGACGGCTGCTGGCACCAGAGTGCTACAAGTGTGATATCAGGGTTGATTTTTTTCATTTCAATGAGCGTTCTCCAGTCGAACGACTGCAATGTGAAACGATCTTCCATGTTGTATTTTTTCACGAGGCGGTTTACTTCCGTAACGAATTTGACAGGGTCAACATCGTTTGCATGGTAAGCAGGGACTGCCGGATCCGGATTTGTTTTTGTTTCAGCGTTGATGATGACTTTTTTGTCACCATATTCGTTTACAAGCTGGAACAATTGTTCGAGTGTCGGGATCTTAGCATCGTCGAATGTAACGAGCGTCTGACCATGTGCTTCGTAGTAACCGCTGGACGGATTGATATCGCCGACCGTGAATTTCTGGAGTTCTTTGTAAGTCATCGTACGGATATCATATTTACCTGCTTCAACATAGTTACCGTTTTTGTCTTTTGTGATGTCTTGATTGAGGATCGGGTTGTGGCTCATTACGATCACGCCATCTTTCGTCATCTGCATATCGCATTCGATCGAAGTTGCGCCCATTTCCATTGCATATGCATAAGCATAAAGCGTGTTTTCCGGACGAGCATCACGACCACCGCGATGCGGCTGGAAGTCGAATGTGTCAGTAACTACTTTTGCTTCAACAGACGGTACATCATATGCTTGTACACCTGTCGAAATGAAAGCAGCTGCCACACCGAGCATGACGAAACGTTTCAACAAAGATTTTTTCATAATGTGATCACCTCGTTAAATTAAAATAATTAAAAAGATATTTTGGGGAAACCAGCGAAGAAGTTTACTCATAACAATAAGGAAAATTTCTTCAGCGATGTATAGGAAAAAATCCTAATCCTACTATGATAATTTTATTCCAATTCATACCTAACGTCAAGGATAATTTTCAGAAAACAAGAGAGAAATTACCAGTATAGATATCATTTATTGAATAAAAAGATAATTATGCTTTTGTGTGTGAAAAACGGACAGAATACTCGGTAATGGAAAGTAAGAAATAAAAGAAGGGCTTGCCAGCTGGCAAGCCCTTCTTTTATTTCTTACTTTCCATTACCGAGTATTCTGTCCGTTTTTCACACACAAAAGCA
>JAFSAX010000172.1 GCA_017442105.1 Selenomonadales bacterium
TTATCTAAGAGGAATTCCATTTCATAGATATCATTGCCCGATTCGACATATTGATAGATGTTTAACAGTTTTGCATCAGGATAATGTTCATGCAAGACAGCGATCGCTTCATCTTGACTGATCTTGGTATCAGCTTGCTGAACCGGTGCGATGCGTTCGATTGCAAGACCTTTGACCATTTCTCTTTTTGTGTCAAATTCGACTTCATAGCGATAAGCAGGCGTATAGTAGTAGAATTCAACTTCGTTGTCAAGTCTTAATAATTTGGAATATTTGGCATCGGCAGGTACGAATGTATCAGCCAGATTTTTTGCTTCTTGCATCGTCATAGCAAAAGCTGTTGCGGAAGTAAGTGTTACAGCCAGACCAAGCGTCAATGCGAGCAATTTCTTTTTCATCAGTATCACGCTCCTTGTTAGTTATATTTTACTTGTTGTATAGGAATTTGTCGATAGCATATTACAAAAAAAGACCGACTGTAAAGTCGGTCTTTCGCTTATTTTTTCATGTTGGCAGCTTGTGCGCGGAGGCGTTCGATACGGCTTGCCGTTGTCGGATGGGTGCTGAAGAGGTTCATGATCTGGCGGGCACCGCTTAAGGGGTTGATGATAAAGAGGTGAGATGTTGCGGGCTGTGCCTGCTGCATTGGGTAATGTTTGGCGAAGCCTTCGATCTTTTCGAGTGCGGACGCGAGTGCGAGCGGGTTGCCGCAGACTCTGCCGCCTGCTTCGTCGGCGGAGTATTCGCGCGAGCGGGAGATGCTCATCTGAATGATCATTGCCGCGATCGGTGCGAGGATCATGGTAAACAGCATGCCGCCGAGGCCGCCGCCTTCTTCATCCTCATCTCTGCCGCCGAAGATCATTGCCCACTGTGCCATCTGTGCGATCCAGCTGATAGCACCTGCGAACGATGCGACGATGGTACTGATGAGGGTGTCGCGATGTTTGATATGCGAGAGCTCGTGTGCGATAACGCCTGCCAGCTCATCTCTGTTGAGTGTGCGCATGATACCTGTCGTAACAGCTACGACACCGTTTGCCGGGTTACGTCCCGTTGCGAATGCGTTCGGAACAGGGCTGTCGATGACGCAGACACGCGGCATCGGAAGGTTGGCGTTCTGTGCGAGGACTTCTACCATTTGATAGAGCTCGGGTGCTTCTTCGCGGCTGACGGGTTGTGCGCCGTATGCCTTGAGCACCATCTTGTCGCTGTACCAGTAGCTGAAGAAGTTCATAGCAAGCGACATGAGAAGCATCATCGTTGCTCCGCTTTCTCCTCCGACTGCTGCGCCGACTACTACGAGCAGGCCTGTCATCAGAGCCATAAGGACGGTGGTTTTAAGGGTATTCATTGTAAAATTCCTCCTTTTGATTTCTTTTTTTAGTTGGCTGTTTCGGCTTTCTTTTTCATCCAGAGGCCGATGGCCACGATGATGAGCGGAAGACCGATCTCAAGTGCGAGTGCGAACGATTCCATGTACATACCGAGTGCATGGTCGGCTACCATCATTTCGGCTGCCGCGTAACCGAGGATCGCCGCGCCGACGTAGATGATCGCAGGGAATCTCTGAATGAGTTTCAACAGAAGCTGTGCGCCCCAGACGACGAGCGGGATGCTGACGAGGAGGCCCAAGAGAATGAGGAGGTACTTGCCTTCGGGAACGGTCTGTGCGACAGCCGCGAGGGAGAGTACGTTATCGAGGCTCATGATGAAGTCTGCCGCAAGGATCGTCTTGATGGCAGCCCACAGTTTGCCCGAGCTCTGGATATTGGAGAGGTCTTCTTCTTCCGGCTTCAAGAGCTTGACGGCGATGAAGAGAAGTGCGACACCTCCGATGAACTGCAGGTACGGGATTTCCAAGAGTTTCGTTGCGACGAGCGTCAAGAGTACGCGAAGGACGATAGCACCTGCACAGCCGAGAAATACGGCTTTTTTGCGCTGTTCGGGCGGAAGGTTTTTACACGCGAGCGCGATGATGATCGCATTATCGCCCGACAGCAGTAGGTCTAAGAGGAGAATACTGCCGAGTGCGAAGAACCACGATGCACTAAACATTGTTTCAGTCATGTGAAAAAACTCCTTTTGTTCGATATTTTGTTATTTCATTATTATTTCCGAGAGGTCTTTTCATATCCTATTAAGATACGAAAAGACCTTGCCCCAGCGGTGACTGAGACAAGGTCTGGCTTGCAATCAAATTGCCGATAATGCCGGGGCATTATGCCCGTAATGACGACAGTACCGTACAGCTACTCCCCTTGTGGAATTGAGTATATGAGTATGATATCATACTTATTCTACCAAGTCAACGTCCAATCCGAAGTGTTCGCAGACGAGTTTCATAAATTCCTGTGCCGCAAACGAGAGGTATTTTTCCTTGTGCCAAATGAGCGCGAGGTTCCACGGCACGATCGGATCTTCGAGCGGGATGGAAGTGACATCATACGTGGACAGTCTGTCAGAGAGAGTTGCAGGAAGGAAAGCGACGCCTAAGTTGGCTGCGACCATTGCCGCGATGAAGTCCCATTGCGAGCTTTCGCAGACGATGTTCGGATTGAATCCGCTCTGACGACAGCGGTCGATGAGTGGATCACGGATGGAGAAGTCCTGACGGAACATGACGAATGATTCTTTTTCGAGATCTTGATAGCTGATGACGCAGCGATCTGCGAGCGGATGGTCTTTGCGCACGATGAGATGCATCGGTTCGGTGACGAACGGCAGGATGGAGATGTTTTTATCACGGATCGGAAGTGAGATGACACCGATATCGAGAGAGCCTTCTTCGATATCACGTTCGATCTGTTTCGAACCGACTTCGATCAGTTTTAAGTTGATATTCGGGAACCGTTCTTTGAACTTATAGATGATCTCCGAGAAGAAGCAGACGCCGACCATCGGCGGGATGCCTACGGTGAGGTTGCCTTTTTTGAGATGGATGACGTTCGACAGCTCAACGGACAAGTTGTTGAACGAGTTGAGGATGGTAATGGCAGGGCGAAGAACGGCTTTGCCCGCATCGGTCAAAACGGCATTTTTGCTCGAACGATAAAAGAGCGTAACGTCAAGTTCTTCTTCGAGCGTTTTTATCATTTTACTGATAGAAGGTTGTGTAACATTCAGTTTTTGTGCTGCTTTGGTAAAGCTTTGTTGGCGTGCAACTTCTACAA
>JAFSAX010000173.1 GCA_017442105.1 Selenomonadales bacterium
ACGGCATCAAGACCGCAGCCGAACGAACTCATCTGCATCAATTCGAGATTCGGATAATCACGAATGAATTCTGCCGCCGCATAGAGGCGTGCATGATACGTCCATTGGTTGACGACACGAAGCTTCGGCATTTCCTTCGCAGGAAGTGCATCCTCCGACAATACGACAAGCCCATACGACGTTAAGAGTTCGGGAAGACCATGATTGATCTCACCATCGATATGATACGGTCTGCCTGCCAACACGATCCCTTGTTTGCCCGTCTGCTTCAAGTAGTCGAGCACTTCTTGGCCTTTGGCACGCACGTCCGCTTTATAGCGATCGAGTTCTGCATAAGCGGCCTCTACCGCCTGTTTGATCTCTTGTTTACCGATACCGTCCGCGCAAAATTCTTCATAAAGACGTACAGCCATGCGTTTTTTGTCATCGAGCGGAAGGAACGGCTGCATAAATCTCACCGCATGAACACTTTCCATATTAGAGCGAATGTTCTCCGGATACGATGTTACGATAGGACAGTTGTATTGGTTATCTGCCGACTCGTATTCCTTACAGTTGAACGGAATACACGGATAGAATATCTTCTTAATACCTTTTCTCACGAGATCGGCAATATGCCCGTGCACCAGCTTCGCAGGATAGCAAAGTGAATCGGACGGGATCGTATCCATGCCCATCTCGAACAGATGTTTCGACGATACACCCGACAGTACGACGCGATACCCGAGTTTTGTGAAGAACGTATGCCAGAACGGATAGTCCTCGAACATATTGAGTACGCGCGGAATACCGATCATACCGCGTTTTGCCTCCGCAAGAGGAAGCGAACGATAGCCGAATACACGTTTGTATTTATAATCATACAGATTCGGTATCTCGTTTTTCTTTACCTCAAGACCGATACCGCGTTCACAACGGTTACCGATCTGATATTTGCCGCCGCCCGAGAAATGCTGTACCGTGATAACGCACTGGTTACCGCACTTATTGCAGCGATAGTTTTCTGCATGATGCTCAAAATGCGCAAGCTGCTCTCTGCCGAGGATCGTCGATCCGCCTGTCGAAGCACGACGTTTCGCAATGAGTGCAATACCGTAAGCACCCATCAACCCCGAGATATCGGGACGGATGACTTCACGTCCGAGAAGCTGTTCCATCGAACGAAGCACGGCATCGTTGTAGAATGTACCGCCTTGTACGACGATCTTCTCGCCGAGTTCTTCCGCGTGCTTGATACGGATCACTTTAAACAGCGCATTTTTCACGACCGACATCGCCAGACCAGCCGCGATATTGGCAACCGTCGCGCCTTCTTTTTGCGCTTGTTTTACCTTCGAATTCATAAATACCGTACAACGCGTACCGAGATCGACAGGACGATCTCCGCGTACAGCATGCTGCACGAATTCTTGTATCGTGATGCCGAGCGAGCGTGCAAAGCCTTCGAGGAACGAACCACAGCCCGCCGAGCACGCTTCATTCAGCATAATATTATCAATAACACCGTTGCGGACGAAGAAGCTCTTCATATCCTGTCCGCCAATATCGAGAACGAACGTTACACCCGGCGCGAATTGGTTCGCCGCCGTCAAATGCGCGACCGTTTCGACTTCACCAACATCTACCTTGAGTGCCGCTTTGATGATATGCTCACCATATCCCGTAACGCCCGCACACGCGATCTCCGTCTTATCATTCAGCGCATCATACAACTTCTTCAGCTCGCTGACGACCGTATCGAGCGGACTGCCATGGTTGCCGCAATAAGACGAATAGAGCAGTGCTCCCGACTCACCGATGAGCGTCAGCTTCGTCGTCGTCGAGCCTGCGTCGATACCGAGATACGCTTTGCCTTCATACGTGTCAAGAGGCTCTCTGTTGACCTTCGTCTTATCGTGACGCGCCGTAAACGCTTCATACTCTTCTTCGCTGTCAAACAGCGGCGGAAGCGTTTCCGTTTCGGCTTCTCCCGTATCCGAAAGATTCGTAAGCGCTGTCATAAGCGACGTATAATCTATTTGGAAATCCGTTTCATTGAGTGCCGCACCGAGCGCACCGAAGTAACAACCGTCACTGCAGTGTGCGATCTCTTCATCTTGCAGTTCAAGCACATCAATAAAACGCGCCTTCAGCTCCGATAAGAAATAGAGCGGTCCACCGAGAAACGCGACCGTTCCCGTGATCGGGCGACCTTGTGCCAAGTTACCGATCGTCTGATTGACGACCGCTTGGAAGATCGACGCCGCAATATCTTCTTTCGACACCCCATCGTTCATCAATGCCTGCACGTCTGTCTTGGCAAACACGCCGCATCGGGAAGCGATCGGATAGATCGATTCATAATGTTTTGCCAGTTCGTTAAGACCTGCCGCATCACAATCAAGAAGCGTTGCCATCTGGTCGATGAACGCTCCCGTACCGCCCGCACAAACACCATTCATACGCTGTTCAACAGGATCTTTCAGATACGTGATCTTGGCATCTTCCCCGCCAAGCTCGATCGCAACATCGGTCTGCGGAATTCTGCATCGAATCGCTTTGGTACACGCAATTACTTCCTGTACAAATGGGAACTTGCCGCTCTTGGCAACCCCCATACCTGCCGACCCTGTAAAAACGATAGAAAATCGTCTGCCATTTAGAATCGGACCGGCATATTCGGATATTTGACGGATGGTTTGTTTAATGTTGGAAAAATGCCGCTCATACCACTGCCCCAAAACTGTATCGTCGGTATCTAAAATGACCATTTTTACCGTCGTAGAACC
>JAFSAX010000174.1 GCA_017442105.1 Selenomonadales bacterium
ATTTTACTTAAAAAAGCATCATTTGATCGGTCTCTGTCATGCCTTCAAAGCATCCGTGCTGACGCATGATCTCGATCGCACTTTTAGAGATATGCGAGCGTACACGTACATCTTCGATCGAAGAGAACGGTGCATCGTTACGTGCTTCGACGATACCTTTTGCCGCATTGGCACCGACGCCTTCGAGTGCGGCGAACGGCATGATCAAGTGATCGTCTTCTATAATGAATCGTTCAGCGTCCGATTTATTGAGATCGACACGTACGATATAATATCCTCTCAGATACATCTCCAAAAGTATCTCAAGCGTCGTCTGAAGACCTTTTTCTTTTACGCTGAGTGCATTACCGCCTCGCTGCTCAAATTCAACCAACTTGTTCTTGATGGCACGTTGTCCTTGCACCGCAAGATCGGCATCAAATTCTGTTGCACGTACCGTACAATACGCCGCATAGAACGCAAGCGGATAATGCACCTTACAATACGCGATTCGAAATGCCATCATAACGTATGCGACTGCGTGCGCTTTCGGGAACATATATTTGATCTTCTGGCACGATTCGATATACCATTCGGGCACATTGCTTTCACGCATCTTGGCAACATTTTCGGGTTCTACACCTTTGCCTTTACGAACCTTCTCCATGATCTTAAACGCAAGTGACGGTTCCATGCCTTTTTGGATGAGATAGTTCATGATGTCATCACGTGCCGAGATCGCTTCGGACAGCTTCGCCGTACCGCTGACAATGAGGTCCTGCGCATTGTTGAGCCATACGTCCGTACCATGCGAGAATCCACTGATACGAACAAGTTCGCTGAACGTCTTGGGCATCGTATCGACAAGCATCTGTCTTACGAATTTCGTACCGAATTCGGGGATACCATACGTTGCGACTTGGCTTCCCAGGTCGTCGGGCGAGATGCCGAGCGACTCGGTAGACGAGAACAGTTTCATCGTATCGGCATCATCGAACGGAATCGTTTTCGGATCACGCTTGGTCAAGTCCTCCAAAAGCTTGATGACTGTCGGATCATCGTGCCCGAGTATATCAAGCTTGACAAGACAATCGTGGATAGAGTGATAGTCGAAATGGCTCGTGATCGTCGTCGAATCCTTATCATCGGCAGGATGCTGAATAGGCGTAAAATGATGAACGTCCATATTACGCGGTACTACCATGATACCGCCGGGATGCTGACCCGTCGTACGTTTTACACCCGTACAGCCTTGCACAACACCGTTGATAAAAGCATCTCTGACAGGAAGTGCTTTTTCATCAAAATATTTTTTTACATATCCGTATGCCGTCTTGTCGGCAACAGTCGCGATCGTCCCTGCTCGGAATACGTTGTCACGACCGAACAATTCTTCCGTATACTTATGGGCAACAGGCTGATAGTCACCCGAGAAGTTTAAGTCGATATCAGGTACCTTATCTCCTTTAAAGCCCATAAATACGGCAAACGGAATGTTATGTCCGTCTTTTACCATGCGCTTACCGCAGTTCGGACAGTCCTTATCAGGCAAGTCGAAACCTGCACCGAACGAACCGTCGTCGATGAATTCGCTGTGCTTGCAGTCAGCGCAACGATAATGCGGAGGAAGCGAATTTACCTCGGTGATATTCGTAGCATACGCAACGAACGATGAACCGACAGACCCCCTCGAACCGACCAGATATCCGTCATCGAGCGATTTTTTTACCAGCTTATGCGCAATCAGATACAACACGGCAAAACCGTTATTGATAATCGAATTCAGCTCATACTCGAGGCGATCTTCTACGAGCTTCGGCAACGGGTCACCGTAGAGTTGTCGTGCTTTTGCATACGACATCGACTTGATCTGTTCTTCTGCACCCGGAATCTGCGGAGAATAGAGTGCATTTGGGAATGGTTTTATCACTTCTATCTCATCGGCTATCGCATTCGAATTTTTGACAACGACTTCGTATGCTTTTTCTTTGCCGAGATATTGAAACTCAGCAAGCATCTCTTCCGTCGTACGGAAATAGAGCGGCGGCTGATAATCAGCATCGTCAAAGCCTTTGCCTTTCATTAGGATGCGACGATATATCTCATCTTCGGGATTGAGAAAGTGTACGTCACATGTCGCAACGACACGCTTACCCAGCTTTGTACCGAGCTCGCATACTTTGCGATTGATATTATCGAGTGCTTCAGGACTGTCAACGATATTTTTGCGGAGCATAAAGTCGTTATTGCCCGACGGTTGTATCTCGAGATAGTCGTAATACGATGCGATTTCGAGAAGTTTTTCTTCGGGCGCACCGTTTACGATCGCTTGTATGAGTTCACCAGCTTCACAGGCAGACCCGAGGATAAGCCCCTCGCGATGTTCCGATAAGATAGCTTTCGGAATACGCGGTGTACGGAACAGATATTTCAAATGAGAGATCGATACCAAGCGATACAGGTTGCGAAGACCGACTCTGTTTTTTGCCAAAATGATGATATGGTAGGCGTTCTTGATATCATCGTTGAAAAGATATCCTTCCATCCCGTAAATGACCTTGATACCAGCTTTTGACGATGTCGAAAAGGCATCAGGGAATGCTTGTACAACGCCATGGTCGGTGATCGCAACAGCACGATGCCCCCACTTCGCCGCCGTCGATACAAGTGCCTTCGCCGATACGACAGCATCCATATTGCTCATCTGTGTATGCGCATGAAGCTCGACACGTTTCACTTCTGCTGTATCTTCACGCACATCTTCTTTTTCGAGATTGATATGATCGACAAATAAGACCATATCGTTATTAAACTTATCTTCTTTGGCCGTTCCTTTCAGTTTGACCTTCATGCCGGCCTTGAGTGCACCTTTGACTTTTTCGAACTTTTCTTTTTCTTCGAAGAACATCTTGCAGCTAAGACCGTTCGTCGTATCACTGATATCATACGTCAATAAGAATCGACCTGTTCTGAGTTCCTTTTCTTCGATCTTACTCAGATGACCAATAACGATAACATCTCTGTCTTCTTCCAAGATCGTTCCGATCGAGCGAGCATCTCCTTTGATCTTGCGCCCATGTATGATATCGCCGTTTGCTGCACTTTTACTTTTCGTTGTCGGTGCAGAAGAACGATTCTCTTGAATCGCTTCTACATAGGCATCTGTCATCAAGTCCTGCTTGATATCCTGTTTTTTACTTTCACCGACAGCACACACGACCTCAACATTTTTACTGAATCGTTCTCTAAGCCATGATCTGATCTTGCCGTCAATAGGATGCTTCTCCAAAAGTTTGGCAGAAAACCCCGCCC
>JAFSAX010000175.1 GCA_017442105.1 Selenomonadales bacterium
TGAGCGTATCGCATCAACCGTTCGAGCAAACGAAGTGATGCGAGTTTTGATGCGTGGTCATGTCAACGTCTTATGCGATCAGACACGACCGCAAACGAAACGCAGGAGCAAAGACGTACTCCGAAGACGTACGTGGAACCCGAGGGCTTTTGTTACTTTTTGCCCACAAAAAGTAAGAGGAAGGGAAGAATTATCTGTTACGAAAAGGAAGGCTTTGCGAGCTTGATACGCACGATAAAAAAGAACAGCAACAGTAAAAACAAAAAGCCTGCAAGACCTTCTTCATTCCTGCAGGCTATCTGTTTATTTTTTTTATCCCTATTATCCCTTCACCGTTTCTGCGATCGCATCAGCAAGCGCGTAGAGCGAAGCTGCATCGGCGAGGGAGGATTTGATCGTCACTTTGTCGCCGATAAGTTCCATGTTTTTCATCTCGGAAACGATTCCTTGCATGAGCTTGCCGCTCTGCGGTGCCCAAGAGCCGTTTTCGATGATAGCTACCTTTTTGTTCTGGACGCAGAGTGCTTTCATGTCGTCGAGGAGGTAGTGCATTTTCGGGAAGATGCCGTTGTTGTACGTCGTTGCCGCGAGAACGATGGTCGATACGCGGAACGCTTCGGCGATCATGTAGGAGATGTCCGTTTTCGAGACGTCATAAATTTTGACGTTTTTCACACCGCGGTCACCGAGTGCCATGGCAAGCGCTGCTACAGCAGACTTCGTGTTGCCGTAAATGGAGCTGTAGAATACTGCGACTGCTTTGTCTTCTGCCGTGTACGTTGCCCAGTGCGTGTAGAGATCGATGATGAAGCCGAGGTCGGTGCGCCAGATCGGACCGTGGAGCGGTGCGAGCATCGCGATATCGACGGTGGACGCTTTTTTGAGCGCAGCTTGTACCTGCATACCGTATTTGCCGACGATGTTCGTGTAGTAGCGGCGTGCTTCGGCAACGAAGTAGCCGTCACGATAATCAATTTCGTCGTTGAAGATGTTGCCGTTTACCGTGCCGAACGTGCCGAATGCGTCTGCGCAGAAGAGGACTTTGTCAGTCGCATCGTACGTCATCATAACTTCCGGCCAGTGTACCATCGGTGCGAATACGAACGAGAGCTGATGTTTGCCGAGGGAGAGCGTGTCACCTTCTTTGACGACGAGCTTGCGTTCAGCAGGGAGCTGAAGACCGAAGAACTGGTCGATCATGGTGAAGATCTTTGTATTCGCAACGAGCGTTACGTCGGGATAACGGAATGCGATCTCTGCGATGAGTGCGCAGTGGTCGGGTTCCATGTGGTTGATGATGAAGTAGTCGAGCTTGCGGCCATTAAGGCCGAAGGCGAGGTTTTCCATGAACTGATCTCTGACGGAGGCATCTGCCGTGTCGATGAGAGCCGTTTTTTCGTCGGTGATGAGGTACGCGTTGTACGATACACCGTCGGGGAGCGGGAACATATTTTCGAATAATTGCAGACGACGGTCGTCCGCGCCGATGTAGAGAATGTCATTGGTTACTTTTCTGGTTGCATGCATATTGTTATCCTCCTTTGGGATGATTATCATAATGAAATACCTATAATATATTAGTATACGATAAAGACGGGTAAAAAAACAAGGGCATACGGAGAAATGTCCTTGTTTTATCTTTTTTATTCGGTTTGGTCGGCGGTGACGCGCACGGAAAGGCTGTTGAGATATTCGTCGGTGTTCTCTGTGAGAAGGTGGTTTTTGAGCTGGAGGAGGTAGACGTCGCCTGTCGGTGTGAGCTGATGTTCGTCGAGGTAGGCTTTGAGCCGTGCGAGGACGGCAGGGGCTTCGGTGTAGTATGTGCCGCGGAAGTTGACTGTGACGTATGTTCCTGCGGGACGTGTGAAGTTGGCGCGGTCGCTGTCTTCGCTGCCAAGCGGGAAGTAGTACGCGATCGTGTGGCCGAATCGCTCGCTAAAAAAGTCTTCTCCGCGGATGAGCCAGCCTGCGTCGAACGGCTGGATCTGGCCGTCGGTCGTGGCGAGCTGGGTGTGCGAGGAGAGGACGCGCAGTCGATCGTGAAGCGGCATCTCGGCAGAGAGCGGTTCGCTGATGAGGAGCGGAAGCTCGTCTTCATCGGTAAGTGCGATGTCCTCAAGGTCGAGGACGTCAAGGTAGGACAGCGTTTCGAGCGTGTCGGCAAGAGAAGCACGGAGCGTCTGAGCTTCTTCGATGATGCGGTCACACTCGGCGACTTTGTCTTGGAGCAGTCGCTCGAACGCTTGCTGTGAGCGACCATCTAAGTATGTGCGGATATCCGAGAGCGATACATTCATTTTGCGTAGATTAAGAATGAGTGCGAGCGTCAGATACTGCGACGTCGAGTAGTAACGGTAGCCGTTCTCGTTATTCACGTAGGCGGGCGGAAGTAGCCCGTTCTTGTCGTAGAACAGCACCGTCTGTTTTGTGATATTATGCAGATTCGCGAGTTGTCCCGCGGTGATGTATGTGTCGTGTGTGGGCATAGTGGGGGACTCCTTGTGAAGTGATGAGAGGGGAGGGGATAAAAAAGAAGTATCAATCCGTTTTATTCTCTTAGCAGAAAACTATCATCTGCGTTCCACGCTTTTTGAAGCGGTGCAGATCGTTATAGCGTAAGCCGGCGTCCGCTTCAACAGCGTGTGCCTTTTTTGTTACTTATTGGAGAAGTATCCAAGAAGCAAGTCCGAAGGGCGATGCTGATTGGTTAATACTTCCCATGCGATAGCGACCCAAGAAGCACA
>JAFSAX010000176.1 GCA_017442105.1 Selenomonadales bacterium
ATCTAAATTCATAATCGTACTTCTACTCCTCTCTCTCTCAAGTACTCTTTGACTTCACGGACACGGAACTGTCCGTAATGGAATACCGAGGCCGCCAGCACAGCATCTGCTTTGCCTTTGGTCAATACTTCGTAAAAATGTTCTAGCTTGCCTGCACCGCCCGAGGCGATGACAGGAACGGATACAGCTTCCGATACGGCACGTGTAAGCGCAATATCATAGCCGTCTTTCGTACCGTCTGCATCCATGCTCGTCAAGAGAATTTCTCCCGCACCGAGCGCCGTTGCTTCGCGCACCCATTCGAGCACATCAAGGCCTGTCGGTGTACGACCGCCGTTGATATAGACTTCCCATTTATTGTCGCCGACACGTTTGGCATCGACAGCCAAAACGGTGCATTGACGACCAAAGAGCGTGGCACATTCACGCAAGATGGCCGGATTTTTGATAGCCGCTGTATTGAACGATACCTTGTCCGCACCTGCTTGAAGCATCTTGCGAACATCTTCGACTGTGCGGATACCACCGCCGACAGTCAACGGCATAAATACTTCCGACGCTGTTTTGTCAACGACCTCGCGCATCGTAGCACGTTCTTCTACCGATGCCGTGATATCGAGAAATACGAGTTCGTCGGCACCCTCGAGGTCATATTTCGCCGCAAGCTCAACAGGATCGCCCGCATCACGTAGACCGACGAAGTTCGTTCCTTTTACGACACGGCCTTCTTTGACATCAAGACAAGGAATAATACGTTTCGTATACATCCACTCATCTCCCTTCTGCTACGCAAAGCGCAGCTCTGAGATCGATCTTGCCCGTATAAAGTGCCTTACCGATGATCATACCTTCGATTTCGGGCGATGCCGCTACGCGGTAAACATCGTCCATACCTGCCACACCGCCCGATGCGATAACAGGAATACCTGCCGCCCGTGCAAGCTCGACTGTCGATTCGACATTGACACCGCTAAGCGTTCCGTCACGCGAAATATCCGTATAGATGATACGTGCAACACCGACATCAGCCATACGTTTCGCAAGCTCGGTTGCTTGTACGCCGCCCGAGATACCCCAGCCTTCTACCGCGACTTCTCCGCCTTTGGCATCAATGCCGACGACGATACGTTCGCCGAATAAACGGCACGCTTCTTTTACCAATTCGGGATCTTTCACGGCGATCGAGCCAAGAATGACACGATCGACACCTGCGTCAAGCCACGCTTCGATCGAATCAAGATTGCGGATCCCACCACCGAGCTGTACAGGCACAGAAACGTTCGCTATAATATCACGAATCGCATCAAGGTTGACAGGCTTACCTTGGAGTGCGCCGTCAAGATCGACGATATGCAGATACTTGCCGCCTTGTGCCTCCCATTTGATCGCCATGTCGGCAGGGCGGTCGGCAAATATCGTTTCTTGGTCGAATCGACCTTCCAAAAGACGAACACATTTGCCGCCGCGAATATCTATTGCAGGAAATAAAATCATTCGATTCTCCTCCTATTTGTTCCAGTTTACAAAATTCTTCAGCATCGAAAGACCGACACGGCTCGATTTTTCGGGGTGGAACTGTGCCGCCTGCACATTATCCTTCCCGACTGCTGCCGTCAGCATCGTACCGTATTCCGTCTGCGCGGTAACGATAGATGTATCGTTCGGCACAGCGTGAAAACTATGTACGAAATAAACGTATTCATTTTCCGAGATCCCTTCAAAAAGAGGTGACGGCGTTTGATACGATAAGCTGTTCCAGCCCATATGCGGAACCTTGAGCCCGCATGGCGGAATCGCTTTTACTTCACCTTTGAAGATGCCGAGGCCTTTTATACCCGGGCTTTCTTCACTCGACTCAAACAAAAGCTGAAGTCCGAGGCAGATACCGAGGAACGGTTTACCCGATCCAACTGCTTCATGGATAACGGGAATAAGACCGTATCGTTCGAGATTCTTCATACAATCTCCGAATGCACCGACACCGGGAAGAATGACCTTGGCGGCACGACGAATGACTTCGGCGTCACTCGTAATGACAGCCTCTGCCCCGACTGCATGCAGAGCTTTTTCGACACTGCGGAGATTACCCATACCATAATCAATGATCGCTATCATTGTTCTCACCTTTTCACAGTTATTGCAGTCTTCGTTCTTACAGACTGCCTTTCGTCGACAAAACACCTTGGATCGCAGAGTCGATGCGCGTTGCTTGACGCATGATGCGGCCAAGTGCTTTAAAGATGCCTTCCACGATATGATGTGCGTTTTTGCCATGTACTTTCTTCACATGAAGCGTAATTCCCGCATGAACGACGAACGCACGCAAAAATTCTTCTGTCAGTTCCGTATCGTACGCTCCGATCATCGGTGCATCGACAGGCGCATCGTATACGAGATACGGTCTGCCGCTGAAATCGACCGCCGCCATAATGAGCGTTTCATCCATCGGCAACAGCCACGAACCGTAACGCGCCATACCGATCTTATCACCAGTACATTTCGCGAATACTTGTCCGAGAACGATACCGATATCTTCTACGGTGTGATGTCCGTCTACTTCGATATCACCATGGCACTCTACGACCAAGTCAAATCCACCGTGTTTCGCAAACAGCGTCAACATATGATCGAAAAATCCGATACCGCTTCTGATATGACTTTGTCCGCTTCCGTCGAGGTCTAAGCTGACACGAATCTCCGTTTCAGCCGTCGCTCTGGTTATCGTCGCTACGCGCATACTACTTCGCTCCCTTACACCACCGTTTGATGGCGTTCATAATTTCATCATTTTCTGCCGTTGTACCGATCGTGATACGAATACAGTTCTCAAGCATCGGTGCATTGGCGAACGAGCGTACGGCAATACCGATATTCGCAAGATATTTCGCCAACTCTCCCGCACCTTCGACTTTGAGGAGAAGGAAGTTCGTAGACGACGGATAAACGGTGATATTCGTTTCTGTTTCAATAAAGGCCGCCATACGTTCACGCTCGATGATCGTCTGCTGGATATACGGAATAAATTCATCCCGCATCTGGAAGATCGTTTCGGCAACAGTAAGTGTCAATTTGTTGATATGATACGGCATCGATATTTTGCGAAGCATCGCGACCACGTCTTCATTCGCAATGACATAGCCCGCACGGATACCTGCCGCGCCGTACGCTTTGGAGAACGTACGCGCTACAATGAGATTCGGATATTGCGCAACGAGCGGAAGTGCCGTTTCACCATAGAATTCCATATATGCCTCATCGACAACAACAGGACATTTCGCACGACGAACGATATCTTCGACCACCGTAAGCGGAGTAGCCGTACCTGTCGGGTTGTTCGGATTGCAAAGGACGATCAATTTGGCATCATGTTCTTCTGCCGCCCGCAACAGTTTTTCTTTATCGACTGTATAATCGGCTTCAAGCGGTACAGGTACCGCTGTGCTTTCCGATATTTTCGCATAGATGGCATACATCGAGAACGACGGTACGGGGAATACGATGCTTCTTCCTGCACCACCGTACAAAAAGAATAATTTTTCTAAGATCTCGCTCGAACCATTGCCGAGCCATACATTATCAATATCATAACCACTGCCGCGTCCGATCTCTTCGCGCAGTTCGGTCATAGCAATATCGGGATAACGATTGAACGCCACATAAGAAAGGCGGCCTTCGACACGCTCTGCCACAAGCGGCGGAAGATTGCGGTTCGATTCGTTGGCGTCTACTTTGATACGCCAATCTTGTTCTTCTACTCCATATACAGGGAGCTTATCAAGTCCCGGTCGAAACATCAGCGTTCCCCCCTTACGCGAATCGCATTGGCATGTGCCTTGAGCCCTTCGGCTTCTGCCAAACGGATAATATCATCACTTACATCAGCAAGTGCTTCTTTTGTATAAGCAATGATGCTTGTTTTTTTCATAAATGTTTCTACGTTCAGCGCAGAGTAAAAACGTGCCGTTCCGCCTGTCGGAAGAACATGGTTCGTACCTGCCAGATAATCGCCGAGCGGTTCGGACGAATACGCACCAAGGAAGATAGCACCCGCATTTTTGAGAAGCGGAAGCATCATAAACGGATCTTTCATCAAGACTTCCAAGTGCTCGGGCGCAGAGATATTAGCAAGCTGTGCCGCTTCTTCTTTATCTCTCGCAATGACGATCATGCCGTTTTTCTCAAGCGATGCGCGCGCGATCTCTTGCCGCGGAAGCAATGCCAGCTGTTTCTCAAGCTCTGCCTTGATCTGCGGTACGAGTGCTTCACTCGTCGTGATAACGATGCTCGATGCCAACACATCATGTTCGGCCTGACTGAGCATATCTGCCGCAACATACGCAGGGTCGGCAGTTTCATCGGCAAGGATCAATATCTCGCTCGGACCTGCCAGCATATCGATATCACAATGGCCGTAGACGGCTTTTTTCGCAAGCGTTACAAAAATATTACCCGGGCCTGTAATTTTATCTACCTTCGGTACCGTTTCCGTACCGAATGCAAGTGCGCCGATAGCCTGTGCACCACCGAGTTTGAACACACGCGTAACACCTGCCAGCCGTGCCGCTACAAGAACATACTCGTTGACACTGCCGTCACGGGCGGGCGGAACGACCATAACGATCTCCGATACGCCTGCAACCTTCGCAGGAACGGCATTCATCACAACGGACGACGGATACGATGCCGTACCGCCCGGTACATAGATCCCGACGCGCTCGATCGGCAGACAATTCTGTCCAAGCATTGCACCTTTTTCACGATACGTTATCCACGATTTCGGCAGCTGCTCTTCGTGAAAACTACGTACATTTGCGATCGCTTTTTTGATCGACTGCACAACGAGCGGGTCTGCTTTCGCAAATGCCGCTTCATATTCTGCTTCACTGACTTCCATCGACTCAGGTGTAAGTTCTGCCCCGTCGATCAGTTTCGTATAACGGAATACCGCCTCATTGCCTTCCTTACGGATAGCGGTAATGATTTCATTCACAACTTCTTCTGCCGTTAATCTGCGGCCGAACGTCGCCTCTACTTTTGCCTGCGCACCTTCACCGAGAACGACCTCATCAAACGCAGGTTTTTCCAGCAAACGGCGCATCTCATCGCGCGTTATGCTGTTTGCCTCAACGATCCTCATCCGTTTGCCTCCTCTGCCAATACTTTTTTCATCTCTCTTACAACTTCTTGAATACGCTCATACTTCATCTTAAAGCTAACACGATTGGCGATCAAACGCGCCGTCGTCGTGCAGATCGGTGCGATCTCTTTGAGATTATTCTCTCTGAGCGTGCGACCCGTTTCCACGATATCAACGATCATTTCTGCCAAACCTACCATTGGTCCAAGCTCGATAGAACCGTTCAGCTTAATGAACTCCATCTGCATACCCTGTCTGTCGAAAAAATCCTGTGCAATATTCGGAAACTTCGTTGCTACACGGAGATTCGCATAGTCTGCCAGATTCGGGCGAAGCTTCGCTTCGGGCACCGCTACCATCAAGCGACATTTTCCGAATCCCATATCGAGAAGTTCGTAGACATCCTTGTTATTCTCCATCAGAACGTCCTTGCCGATGATACCGATATCTGCCGCACCATATTCTACATACGTCGGAAGGTCGGCCGTCTTCGTAATAATAAAACGAATTTTTTTCTCATCATTGGCTATAATCAACTTACGGGACTTCTCCGACAGATCTTCTGCCGTATAACCAATCTGTGCGAACTTCTTCGCCGATAAATCAAACAACTTGCCTTTGGGTAAAGCAATCGTCAAATATTCCATATCATTCCCAGTCATAAGCCCCTCCTGATTTTACTTTAGTCTTTTAAAGCGTTAATATGTTACTATCTTATCATTTCCACATATTTTTTGCAATTGGTTTGTAGGAACTTTTTCAGTCTTTATCGAAATAAATACGCATATATTTATTTAACCGATAAAAGGAGTGTTACTGTATGTCGCTTAACATCGTCGTCGCCAATCGCTTATCACAACGTCACATAGATTGGGTACACAATATCGTTCCCGATGCTAATATCATCACATGCGAAGACTCAGAGTTAGGTCAACATCTGCCGACTGCCGATATCTTGATCGCATGGGGGTTCATCAATATTGACGAACATTTGCCGAATGCACCGCGTCTTCGTTGGATCCATGCTTTAAGCGCAGGTGTCGAGAAAATACTCTCGCCGATGGTCGCCGAAGCATCTATCCAGTTAACAAATGTACGCGGCATTCACGGTATTCCTATGTCGGAGCACGTGTTCGGCATGATGCTTGCGTTCTCTCGCAGTATTGCAGGATTCGCACGCCAGCAACAAGATGCCGTTTGGAAACGATTGAGCCTCACGGAGCTTTATAACAAAACACTCTGCATCGTCGGTCTTGGCAGTATCGGCCGCGAGATCGCCAAACGTGCCAAAGCGTTCAATATGCGTATCGTAGCCACAAAACAAACGATGACACAAGAGCTGTTCGTCGATGAACTCTGTCCGCCGAGTGAACTTGACCGCCTTCTCGGCGAAGCAGACTATGTCGTCTTGACTGTTCCCGAAACGCCCGATACAGTCGGTCTCTTTTCTTACGAACGAATCTGCCGTATGAAAGAATCTGCCGTTCTCATCAACGTCGCACGCGGCACTGTCGTTTCTGCCGAAGGACTTGCACAAGCCTTGACCGAGAAGAAGATTGCGGGCGCGGCACTCGATGTATTCGAATCGGAACCGCTGCCGGAATCGTCTCCTCTCTGGAAAATGGACAATGTATTGATTACGCCGCATTGCGCCGCAGTTTCGCCACTCTATCTTGACAGAGCAATGCAATGTTTCTGCGAAAACTTGGTGCTCTACATGAATAACAAATCCATGATGAACGTCATCGACAAAGAACGCGGTTACTAATGCATCTCATCGGCTTGGCGAAGCAGTGTAAGCTCCGTACGCTCTCCGCTCATCATCGGCTCGTGATGATGTAAGACGAGCTCGATAAGTTCTTCTTCCGCACCGATCTCTTTGAGAAACTCCGCACTTCTTCGCGGATGATGAAAATAAACATAACATGCGTGCCGCAGATTATCGAGTCTGCTTCCACGGCCTTCGCGCCCCCATGATCTCATCATGCGGGGCGCGAATTTATGTCCTATAACAGTAATCACCTTATCTGCCGTACTGACATCTCCGTATATTTTCCCAACATCATGGAGCAGTGCTCCGCGAAGAAGAAGATCTGTATCGACATTTTCCCGTACTCTCTGCGCTAATACGAGCGCACTTTGGGCAACGCGTATCGCATGCTGTTGATCGGGTAGATTCATTCGCCAAAAAAGGCTTGCCTCCCTTGGCGACAGAATCCCATTTACCCATATCGAATCTTCTATTGTAATATGAGCTGTGATCGCCGCCCAGAATTGTTTCGCTCGCATCGTCTTATCCTTCGATATAGACAAGGCGCGTATAACCCTTATCCTGCTGACACTGCTCTGCCTGTTCCTTCGACTGCGGTGTCATACCGAGTTCTGCACAAAGTCCCTCTACGCGAAGTCTGTTCGCTTCTCGGATAGCGTCGGGCATCTTACCGTGCTGCCAACCGATATAGACATCTTTTTGGCGAAGGTCGGTTGCCAATCCCTGTCTTTCGAGCGATAACATGATACGCTCGATACCGACTGAAAATCCCGTTGCCGGACAATCTGTACCGAAGCTCTTGAGCATCTGATCATAACGACCACCACCGCAGATCGGGAATCCGAGCCCCGGTGCATATCCTTCAAATACCATACCCGTATAATAATCGAAATCACGAATGATACCCAGATCAAAATGTATCTCTTTTTCTACACCGTAGCATGCAAGCAAGCGGTATATCTCGGCAAGATTAGTGAGTGCCGCACGGCTCTTCGCATTTTTCACTTTTTGATATACTTCGTTCAGGATCTCCTCGCCACCATGCAGAAGCGGTATCTGACGAATCAAATTTTTCATTTCGTCGGTAATGGACGTTGCTTCCAGTATCGCATCAAGACCAACCAGATCTTGGTGTACCATTGCCGATTTTACGCGCTCGATCTCACCGTCGGTAAGACCGCTCGCTTCCATGATACCGTTGATGAAGTCGACTTGACCTAAACTGATCCTAAAATTCGGCAAGCCTGCCTGTCGAAGCGATTCGACTGCGATCGCGATGACCTCTGCATCGGCAGAAGCATCGGGAATCCCAAGAAGCTCAACTCCTGCTTGATAAAATTCGCATTGACGACCTGCCTGCGCCTGTTCGTAGCGGAATACGTTATCGACATAGCACAATTTCAGCGGTGTCGGCGCATCTTTCAATCGACTTGCCGCCACACGCGCGATCGGCGTCGTCATATCCGAGCGAAGCGCAAGTATCTGATTGCTGCGATCAAAAAACTTATACAGTCCCGCTTCTCTTTTCTCGGTATCGCCTTTCGTAAATGTATCAAGAAATTCCATCGTCGGCGTGATCACTTCATCATAGCCCCAGCGTCGGAACATCGCCGCCAACTTTTCTTCGATCGCACGTTTGCCTGCTGCCGCTTGCGGAAGCAGGTCTTTCGTTCCATACGGAATCTTCCATAACAATTCTTGTGATCTCATTGTGATTCTCCTATCTCTCTTCCAAACGAGCCAAAACTGTTTTATATCCGTCTGCACCATAATTCAAGCATCGCTTTACACGGCTGATCGTTGCGG
>JAFSAX010000177.1 GCA_017442105.1 Selenomonadales bacterium
CCCTGCTGTATTTTCAGACTTTTCCGAAGTATCTTCTTTTCTATTCAATACCCGCAGTGGAAAACGACAGCCTAAGCTGTCGTTTCTGTTATACACGTCCGTATACGTCTTCGAATCGTACGATATCGTCTTCGCCGAGATAGTCGCCGTTTTGGACTTCGATGATCTCAAGCTGTACTTTTCCGGGGTTCGCCAAACGATGTTTGACGGTCTTGGGAATAAATACGCTCTCGCCTTCTCGCACCATCTTCACTTCTTCGCCGATCGTTACTTCGGCAGTGCCTGCCACGACGATCCAATGTTCGCTTCGATGGTAGTGCATCTGAAGGCTGAGTCGTCCGCTCGGAAGTACGACGATCTTTTTCATCTTGTAGTTGTCGCCTTCTCCAAGGACTGTATATCGTCCCCACGGACGGTACATCGTCGTATTCTCGTCGGCTTCTTTGCGACCTTCTTGTTTCATTTTTTTGACAAGGCCTTTTATTTTTTCGGATTCGCCTTTTTTTGTTACGACGAGCACGTCATCGGTTTCAACGACGAGGATGTCTTTTAGCCCGATACCTGCGATCAGTCGGTCACGTCCCATGATGAGCGTATCTTCGCAGTCGACTATCATCGTGTCGCCATACGCAGCGTTGCCTTTCTCATCCTTGGGCAATATATCATAGATGGCATCCCATGAGCCGACATCCTTCCAGTCGGAGGAGAGCGGTATCATCGCCATATTGGCTGAGCGTTCTGCCACAGCATAGTCGATCGATCTCTCGGGCATCTCACCAAATGATGCTATCATATCTTCGTATGTGCCTTGTCGGAGCGCACCGATATCAGGGCAGCACGTGTCAAGTTCTTTTT
This sequence comes from Selenomonadales bacterium, assembly GCA_017442105.1. Lineage (NCBI taxonomy): Bacteria > Bacillati > Bacillota > Negativicutes > Selenomonadales > Selenomonadales bacterium. Next base: position 856 of record JAFSAX010000177.1, read on the forward strand.
CCATCGCTGCCAAGCGGAAGATGAACATCCCCGCGTTCCAGTAATAATGGCCTTCACTTAGATACATCTCTGCTTCGGTGCGTGTCGGTTTCTCTTTGAACGAGCGCACGACATAACCTGCGCCGAGCGGCTCGCCGACTTGGATATATCCGTATCGTTCTTCGGCTTTTGTCGGCAGGATACCGAGTGTGACGATTCGATCTGTTTCTGCCAGACGGCAGGCTTGTCCGATGACGCGATGAAATTCTTCGCTCGCTTTCATCAAATGGTCGGACGGCGTTACGAGTATGACTTCATCGTCAGCCAAGTTCAGTTTTTCACGACAATATTTAAGACCGAGCGCAATGGCAGGCGCTGTTTCTCGGCGCACTGTTTCGAGAACAACGTGAGCCGATTCTGCTCGGCAGGCTGTCAGTTCGTCCTGCACATGATATGCATATTCTTCGTTCGTCACTACAATGATATCTTCTGCTTTGACGATCGTCAAAAATCGGCGGATCGTCTGTGCCAAAAGTGATTCTTCGTTATTGACTTTCAAAAAATGTTTCGGAAAGCAAGACCGCGATAACGGAAACAAGCGTGTTCCTTTACCGCCCGCCAAAATCATAACTTTCATGTCGAATACTCCTTCGGTGAAGTCCAATCTTTATCTTTATATTATAGCATATGTATTCTTTCTTACGCAAAGAAAAAGACAGCTACTCTTTATAGCTGTCTTTTAGCATCAATCTATATACGGATTAAGCTTGTCGAGGACTTGTTGCGGTGTGATGTCTTCCAAGCAAACGATATTTTTCGCGCATTTGCGTTTCCAACAATGTTTGCATTCCGCTTCGATCTCGATGGCGTTTTCTTGTTGGCCGTACGGGCCGTTGCGATTGGCGTCTGTCGGCCCCATGATCTCAACGGTCGGGATACCAAGTCCTGCCGCCAAGTGTGTCGGGCCTGTGTCACCGCCGACGAAAGCACGTGCTCCGCGGATAACTGCGGCAAGTTCTTTAAGGCTGGTCTTGCCAACAAGGCTCAAAGCTGTGCTGCGCATTTTTTTGTGAACTTCTTTGGCGATCTTTTCTTCTTCTTTGCCACCGCCGACGAGGACAGGTTTCATACCAAGGATGTATAAGAGGTCAGCCAATCTTGCGATATTGGCTACCGGCCAGCATTTGTTCGGCCAGTTTGTTCCGACAGCGATCGCAACGTAGTCGCCGCGAAGTCTGCCTTCTTCACGGATAAGGTAGTGCGCTCTCTCTTCTTCTTCTTTCGTCGGATAGACGGGGAATACGACGTTTTCTACACGGCAACCGATCGCGCGCGCAACATCAAGGTATCGCTCAACGATATGTCCGTTGGCATTGGCACCTACGGTCGGTTTCGAGATGTATTGGCTCATTTCGCGCATATCACACGTGCCGATCTTTTTCTCGCCGCGTGCAAGAAATGCAAGGATACCGCTTTTGGCAAGGCCTTGCAGGTCGAGTACGACGTCATATTTTTTCTCTCTGAGTTTCGCCGAGAAGTCGGGGAAGTTTTTACAAAAGCCTTTCCACGATTTGAATTCTTTTTTACGGAAAAGAATGATCTCGTCGATATACGGATTGTTCGTCAAGAGGTCATAAGCGGGCGGTTCGACGACCCAAGTGATGTGCGCATCGGGATATGTTTCTTTGATAGCGTACGATACGGGCAGTGCATGAATGACATCTCCGATGGCACTCAGTTTGATGATCAATACATTTTTTATGCTCATAAACTGTCCTCTTTTCTATTCTTTGGCGTTCTGTTCTATCTTTTGGATGATGTTCGTGGAGGATTTGCCTTCTACGAACGGTAACAATACGACTTTACCGCCACATTCAGCAACGGCTTTTGCTTCGGGCAGTGAGCTTAATGAGTAGTCGCCGCCTTTGGCATAGTAGTCGGGACGCACCTCTCTTACAAGTGCTTCGGCTGTCGTTTCGCCAAATATGACGACATAGTCTACCGAACGCAGAGAACCGATGACTTCCGCACGATCAAGTTCGTTGTTAATGGGACGCGATGGTCCTTTAAGACGTCGTACGGATTCGTCGCTGTTGAGGCCTAATACAAGACAATCGCCGACAGCGCGTGCCGAGGCTAAGTAGCGTACATGCCCCGCATGAAGAATGTCAAAACAGCCGTTCGTCAAAACGACTGTTTTTCCTTTTGCTTTTTCTCTCTCAATGAGTGCAGTTATCTCTGTTCGATCAACCAGCATAATAATCCCTCGCTGCTTTTCGAAGTTCGTCTGCCGATACGGTCGCCGTGCCGAGTTTGCGTACAGCGATGCCTGCCGCCAGGTTCGCCGCCTGTGCCGCGAGAAGCGGATCTTCGCCTGCGGCAAGTGCAAGGATCATAACGGCTACGACAGTATCCCCCGCACCCGATACGTCGAATACTTCGCTGACGTTGGTGACGGGGATATGATGAACATCACCGTCTGCGAGGAAAAGGCTCATGCCGTCTGCACCACGCGAGATGAGTATGCCGTCTGCTTCGATCTTCTCAAGAAGAACAGCACCTGCTTTGAGAAGCGTTTGTTCGTCTTTGATGGCAATGCCTGTTGCATCGGAGGCTTCAGCTTCGTTCTGTTTGACATAATGGACATGCTTGTAGCTGCCGATATCATAGCGCGAGTCGACGATGGATACGATACCGCGGCTGCGACATTCTGTGAGGATATAGTCACGCACTTTCGGCGTGATCGTACCGCTGCCATAGTCGCTCATGACAACGCCGTCCATCTCAGGCAGTACGTCTGCCAGATACGCAAGGATCGCCTGCTCGGTGCTCTCTTCTATCGGCGCCGTGCTGCCACGGTCGATGCGGACGACTTGTTGGCTGACGGTGGCTTGCCCGCCCGCAATGATGCGCGTTTTCGTCACCGTCGGACGGCCTTCTTCCGAGAGAAAGCCGTCAACGACGACACCTTTTTTCGCGAGCATCTCACGAAGGTATGTGCCTTCTTTGCCATGGTCTAAAAGACCGATCGGCCATACCTTACCGCCCATCGTTGCCGCATTGTGCACGACGTTCGTTGCACCGCCGGGAATGATGCGCTCTTTATCATACTGAAGCACCAAGACAGGTGCTTCACGAGAGATGCGTTCGATCTCACCATGGAGATACACATCGGCAACCATATCACCGATGATGAGTATTTTTTTCTGTTGAATATTATCGATCAATTGATTCAGCTGAGATTGCATCATATCAACCTTTCTTTACCAGATCTTCGTAGAGAATTTGATGCTGACACCATCTCCATCGTCGGGTTCGTGGATAACACGCATTTTCCAGCAATGGAGGTCTTTTTCGAAGAAATAGATTCTCTCGAACAATTCATCTGTATCAACATTATATCGAATGACCAATCCGATCGCATCTTTTTCATTCCAGCTCCAGCGGAATCCCGAGCGCCATTCTCTTTCGAGGTCGGGGCGATCGTAGTTGAACAAGCGGTCGTTGTCATGGACATAATGATATCCTGTCCACACTTTAAACTTCGGCGAGAATGTCTGCGTCAGTTTCGCATCGTATATCATACCTTTGCTAGTCGAATCATCATAGCTTTCTTTGATGATCTGATACCCTGCACCAAGATCGAGCGTGAGTTTGCCCGTGATATTGATCGGATCATGCGAGATATAAGCCTCGTATTCATCATGCCAGCTCTGTCGGCGAGAATCTTCCCACAGACCGTGGCTTGCTTCCAAACGATAGTGGAATTTGGAGTTGCCGATACGGCGGTCGAACATCTTCCATTGATATTCGATCTTCTTGTTGATCCATTCATCGTCGGAGTCTTCTACATCACCTGTTACGATGCGGAATACTTGTCCGTTCCAATAGTATTGAAGTCCTCCGAGTGCACGGAAATCATGTCGGCTGTAATAACCCCAATTTAAAAATGCATTCAATCCGTCAACGAGGATCGGCAATTTCAAATCCTGTTTGATATAAAAACCGTCACTGCTGTTGTAGCCCGGATGCGGAATGAACGAATGATTTTCGCCCGGTTCTTTTTCATATCGGTCTGTATGATAGACTGCTTTATCCTTCAAATAGAATGTCGCATCATGTGCGAGGACATAGCCGCCGGGGAACAGTTCTACTTCTTTGGCTTCCAGATGCCAGTCGGGGTGCTTCGCAGGACATTTGGTCGAAGACCCGTTTTTGAATGTCGTTTTATCGGGCATGATATTGATGTCTTCCCCTTGGATATAGTCGCCCTGTACTTGTCCTTTGGCTTTTACCATCGTACCTGTTTTTTCTTTATAATTATAGTGCACCGTTGTACCAACGAGATCGGTCTGCTGCGTAGGATCGATAATGCGCATATTGCCGTCTGTCGAGATCATGCTCGTCTTGCTGTTACCGTAAAGCTCATCGGCTTTGATCGTCATCGTGCCTTGCGTTACATTGACATCACCAAAAGCAACAAAATCACCTGACAGGTTATTATACGTCAAGTCGCGACTGTCTACCGTCACAGGTGCTTGTACTATTTTATCATTCGCTGCAACAGCTTCATCAGAGGCTTCTGCCGTTCCCATCATCACGGGAAATGTCGTGAGC
>JAFSAX010000178.1 GCA_017442105.1 Selenomonadales bacterium
ATTGATGGAAGGCTATGGAATTCTTGATTGGTTTGTGAAGGGTGGCATCGTAATGTACCCGCTGCTCTTTTGTTCGTTGCTTGTGGTGGCGATCGCGGTCGAGCGATTTTGCTATTATCAGAAAGATGCGAAGGAAGGTCGGCGAGTATGCCATGAGATGATGAAGTACGTGGATAGGAAGGAGTGGAAAAAGGCAGGAGAGATCTGCATGGAGTCGGAGAGTGCAGCCGGCAGGATATTAGCTTCGGGTATCAGTGCATACGGTGATGTACATGTGATGCGTGATTCGTTCGAGGATAGGACGTCGCTTGAGGCGGCGAGATTGAAGAAGAATCTCGGTTATCTCGATACGGTCGTGACGATGGCTCCTCTTCTCGGACTTCTCGGTACGGTCGTCGGTATGATCGGATCGTTCAATATTCTTGATGCGGCGGCACATCCGACGGCTCTTACAGGCGGTATCGGAGAAGCGCTTATCGCAACGGCGAGCGGTCTTTGTGTAGCAGTGCTTGCACTGTGTGTACACAGCTATTTTGCGCGTCGGCTGGATAATGTGTTGACGGAGATGGAGACGATGTGTATGTTTGTCATCGACAGGGCAAAAGGAGAAGTACGATGAAAGCAAGAAGTGCGCGGATCACATCCGAACCGAAGCTGATGATCATACCGCTTATCGATATTATGTTTTTCTTATTGGTGTTTTTTATCTTCAGTACGCTCCAGATGGTGGAGCAGAAGTCGCTTCCTGTTCAGCTTCCGCAGGCCGCGGCGGCGCATCAGGAGGAGGTCGTTCCGATCTCTGTCACGCTCGATAAGGACGGCAAGATATTGTTGGAAAATGAGCCGATCACGATCGAGGAGCTGGGCGGTCAGCTATATGTGAAGCTTGCCGATCGTCCCGATGTGCCTGTTATCCTCCGCGCAGACAGAAGTGTCGAGCATGGTCATGTAGTCGAGGTCATGGATGAGCTGAAAGCGATCGGCGTGACGAAGCTTTCTATCGCGGCGGAAGCGAAAAGGCGGTGAGCGGTGTGCGCCTGAGTTTGAAAGAGATGATACCCGAAGAATGGGTGTTGCCGATACGGATATCGGTCGGATTCCATGTGGTGGCAGTCATGTTCGTCGGATATCTGACGTACGGCATGATGGAATATCATGCCCCGAAAGAAGACCTGATCGAGATCGATATGTCGATGGTAGAGCCGCAGAGAGCACGTGCAGAAGTACCGCAGCTGCCGACGAAAGAACCTGCGCCTAAAGCAGAACCTATACAGCCGAAGGCGGCAAGCACGCCGCAGGCCGCGCCTAAGGCAGCACCTGCGCAGGCGGCAGTCAGCTCCGTGCCGACAACGGCAGACGGCTGGATGAAGTCCTCGGGCACTTCGAGTGCTTCGTCCTCTGCACCGAGCACCTCGGGCACTGCGGTCGGTGCGAGCATAGGTGTTCCGAGTGGTGAAGCAGTCGGCGGTGAGACCGAAGGCAACGCGATCGGCAGATTCTTGGCTCGCGTCGAGAGCCGCAAGGAATATCCGTTTATGGCGGTGCGACGTAATTTGACAGGTGTGGTAACGGTCGGTGTAGCGATCGATAAGAACGGCAATCTGATCGAGTTGTATGTCGTACGATCGTCGGGTGCGAAAATACTGGATGAAGCAGGATTGAAAGCGGTACAGAAGAGCTGTCCGTTCCCACATGATGTGGGTAGAATGCTTCGTATGAATATCCCGATCTCGTTTTATCTGAAGTAAGCAAGACAAATGGTTGGGATAAGGATACAGGGAGTGAACGAAGTGGAAGTGATTCAGTTGAAAAAGAGGAAGTCGTCGATGCCCGAGCATCGCTGTTGTCATTGTCGGCGACTATTGTTTTACGGAGAAGTAAAACGAATAGAGATCAAATGTCCGAAGTGTGGACGGATACTGGAATTGACAGATGAGAATAAGACATAAGTGAGGTTTTAGTATGAGCAGTATGATGAAAATGGTCATTGCAGTTCTTGCGGTCTGTGCGGTGATCGGAATATTCTTCTGGCAGGGCGGCGGCAGTGACAAGGATGCTGCGGTGAGCGGCACGCGCCAGGTCACAGACAGTATGGGCAGAACGGTCACGATACCGAGTGAGGTAAAACGAGTCGTTCTCCTTAATGCCTCGAGCATGGAGATATTCTGTGAAGCGGGCGGCAGCGACCTGATCGTCGGCAAACCGACGACGAAAGCCACCCCGCCCAAATGGCAGGCGAAGCTGAAGGATGTGCCCGAGGTCGGTATCCTGCACAGCCCGAATATCGAGACGATCTTGAGTCTCAAGCCCGATCTGGTCATCGGTGTCAACGTACCGTTTCACCACACGCTGATCAAGACGATGGAAGGCGCAGGCATCCCGATGGTGCTCCGTTCGCTCGAATCGTATGAGCATGTTTTGGAATCGCTCGAGTTCTTCGGTGATATCGCAGGCACGCCTGATGTAGCGGCGGCGAAAAAAGCCGAAGTAGAAGCACAGTACAAGGCAGTCAGAGAAAAATACAGCGGTCAGAAACCGCCGAAAACACTCATCATCTGGGGATCGCCCGACAGCTTCCAGATGGCATCGAAAAAAAGCTTCGTCGGTGACCTCCTCGAGCGTCTCGGCGGCAACAATATCGCCGATCATGCGACAGGCGCAGTCGGTCAGGTCGGATTCCTGCCGTTCGGCATGGAGTTCGTAGCGAAGGAAGATCCCGAGGTCATCTGCCTCGTATCGCACAGCAACGATCCTGCAGTACGCGACAAGTTCCTCTCGCAGATGAACTCGCAGGCGATCTGGAGCGGCATCAAGGCAGTCAAGACGGGCCGCGTATACGTGCTCCCGTATGAGCTGTTCGCCGTCAACCCGGGTACACAGACGGCTGAGGCGATAGACGTGCTGGCGAAGATCGTATTTGAGGAGAAAGCCAAATGATAGCACCGACAGTTAATATGGACAAAAGACGAAGCGGCATATTCCTCTTGGGCGTGATCGCCCTTGCGGCAACGCTCCTCGGCGGACTGATGTTCGGCTCGGCTGAGTTCAGCTTATCGCAGGTACGCGACAGCTTCGTGATCGGAGAAGGCTCTGATGCACATCAGATCCTCCACTATATCCGCACGCCGCGCGTTATCACAGCGGCACTCGCAGGTCTTAACCTTGCTCTCGCAGGATGCATTCTGCAGGGCGTACTCAAAAATCCGCTTGCCGATCCCGGTATCATCGGTGTATCGGCAGGCGCGGGTCTGGCGGCAATGGCCGTCATGATCCTTGCCCCCGAGCAGACAGCCTTCGTTCCGCTCGCGGCATTCGTCGGCGCGATGATCGCCTCGGCACTTGTATGCGTTCTCTCTTGGGAGAATGGCATTCGTCCACTCCGCCTCGTATTGGCAGGCGTTGCGATCGCCGCATTTTTCGGCGGCGGTATGACGGCATTGATGGTATTCCATGCCGATAAAGTACAGGGGACTGTGAATTGGATGGCGGGCGGTTTTCAAGGTAGGTCTTGGACACACGTTGAGATGATCGTTCCGTATACGATTATCGGCATTCTCGGTGTATGGGCAGGCTGTCGTTGGCTCAATGCACTTCAGCTCGGTGATGAGGTAGCCAAAGGGCTTGGTGTACGGGTCGAGTTGGTGCGATTTTTGCTCGTGACACTGGCAGCACTTTTGGCGGCATCGGCAGTCAGTGTAGCAGGTATGCTCGGATTCGTGGGCTTGATTGTGCCGCATATGGTGCGGATGCTCGTGGGGTCGGATTTTTCGGGGCTGTTGCCATGTTCGGCAGTATTCGGTGCGGCTCTCGTCACAGGTGCGGATACCGCCGCAAGGTGTGCGTTCGATCCTGTTGAAGTGCCTGTAGGACTGTTTATGTCATTTCTGGGCGCGCCGTTCTTCCTGTATCTTTTGCGAAAGGGGATGCGCGGACGATGAGACTGGAAGCAGAAAAGATAAGATTACAATACGGTGGCAAGGTAGTCGCCGAAGAACTTGATTTTTGCATGGAGAAACCCGAGATCATCTCCATCATCGGGCCGAACGGCTCGGGCAAATCGACGGTGCTCAAAGCACTCGGCAGACTCTTAAAGCCGACGAGCGGTACTGTCTATTTGGACGGTAAGAATATTCATAAGATGGAGCCGAAGGCAGTCGCACGCAAGATATCGATCCTGCCACAGACGGCAATGGCACCGGGAGATATGACGATATACGATCTGGTATGCTATGGTCGTATGCCGCACCGAGGTATGCTCGCATCACAGTCAGATACGGATGAAGAGATCATCCGTGAAGCGATGGAATCGGCAGGTGTCTATGAGATGCGCCACAGGAATCTTGCAGGATTGTCGGGTGGTGAGCGACAGCGCGCATGGATCGCGATGGCACTTGCGCAGTCGCCCGAGATCCTTCTGCTCGATGAGCCGACGACATATCTCGACATCTATCATCAGCTGGAGTTGATGCAGTTGATTCGCAGGCTTCATGAAGAAAAGAATATTGCCGTTATTATGGTATTGCATGACCTTAACCACGCTGTCAGATTCAGCGAGAGGCTTGTCGCCGTCAAAAAAGGGCATATCCTTGCCGACGGTCCTGCCGATGAAGTATTTACCGAAGAAATGCTCGGTAAGCTGTACGGCGTAGAAGCGACAGTTATGCACCTTCCGATAGACGGGCGTGATGTACCTGTCTGCATACCGTATGAAACGATGAATAAACACTTAGCATGAAAACAGAAAAAAGGAGATCAGAACATGAATGTATTGGTAACATATCACACGAGAACAGGCAACACAAAAATGATCGCAGACGCAGTGGCAGAGGTGCTCGGCACGACTCCCGTTGCAGTCGGCGATAACCCGAGTACAGAGACGGCAGATTTTATTGCGGTCGGATTTTGGGTAGACCGTGGTACGGCGAATAAAGAAGCGGCAGACTTCATCAAAACGCTTCGCGGCAAAAAAGTTGCTTTCTTCGCAACGCTCGGTGCAGACCCGAGATCCCAGCACGCAATGGACAGTCTCAAAAATGCGGCAGATCTGCTTGACGAATCGAACGAAGTCGTAGGCAACTTCATCTGTCAGGGCAAGATCGATCCGAAGCTTATCGAAGCAATGGCAAAATTCCCGCAGGGACATCCGCACGCGATGGATGATGCACGCAGAGCACGTCACAAAGCGGCAAGCACACATCCCGATGAAAAAGATGTGGCTGACGCCAAGGAGGCATTTCGTCTGATCGCGGAAAAGGTGGGACTTTATTCGTGAAAGAAGGAAAGATCAACACACTCCTCATTTCGCTCACACAGCAGCAACGTGAACTCCTCGTCGGACGCGCATCCGATGATCCGTTGACGAAGGCATATGACCGTAAGCGTGTCGTCCATCCCGGCGTCAGAGCCAAACCATATCCGTCGACAGAGCGCGATGGTGTATGGGAATCTATCATGCAACAGACTGCACCGCGCGATGAAGTCAGAGCAGCGTATATCCATATACCGTTCTGTTCGCACAAATGCCTCTACTGCGGCTTCTTCCAGAACTTCACGAATGAAGATGTCGAAACGGCATATGTCGATCGACTTATCAAAGACCTTGCGCGCGATGCCGACAAGCCGTATATGAAAGCCGCTCCGATCCGTTCGATCTTTTTGGGCGGCGGTACGCCGAGTGCGCTCTCACCGCACAATATCGGCAGACTGCTCCAAGCCGTTCGCACGTATCTTCCGCTTGCCAATGATTGCGAGCTGACGCTCGAAGGCCGCGTCAGCGATATGGTGGAGGATAAGATGGATGTCTGGTTCGGTAATGGTGTCAACCGCATCTCTATCGGTGTACAGTCGTTCAATACGAAGATTCGTCAGATGGCAGGTCGTCTTGACACACGTGAAACAATCATGGAGCGCATGGAAAAAGCCGCTTCCTACAATCAGGCGGCGATCATCATCGACCTCATCTTCGGCCTCCCCGGCCAGACGGTCGAAACGCTCCTTGAGGATCTTGCCGACATGGACAGTCTCCCCATCGACGGCATGGACTTGTATCAGCTCAACCTCTTTGACAACAGCCTGATGAAGCAGGCGATCGATGCAGGCACGATACCGCCCGCCTCGACGACCGTTCAGCAGGCAGAGATGTACCGCGCGGCAGGCGAATGGATGCGTGCGCGGATGTACAAACGCATCTCGGGTTGTCACTGGTCGCGTACGGCACGTGAGAGAAGTCTCTACAACACGCTGACAAAAAGTGGTGCGAAGGTGTTTCCGTACGGTGCAGGAGCGGGCGGTTTCATCGGCGATGCTACGTGCTTTCTCTCGCGCGATATAGCAAAATATATACCGATGGTCGATGCAGGGCAGAAACCGCTCATGGTGCTTATGCAAAAGTCCCCGAACGATGCTCTTCACAACGAAGTGAAATACCAGCTTGAAATGGGCTGGTTCTCGCCGAAGAAGCTTGCCGACAAGTTTGGTATCGAAGAACGCGAGATGACAGCACTTGCCGAAGCCTTCGTAACGAGCGGGCTATTCGTGCGCGGTGAAGTCCTCTACACGATGACAGAGGCAGGACGCTTCTGGCAGATGAACATAACGCAGTCGATCCTCGAATGTATCGAGGTATTGATGGGCGGCTCCTGGTCGCCCGAAATAGAAAAAATAGCGGCACAGGGTTGACCCTGTGCGCGGTAGAAAAATAGGAAAGATGTGGTGGTCAAACATGAAGAAAAAACGCTTGGCAGTATTAACTACGCTCGTCGCGATCTCTCTCAGCGGAGGCCTGGTATACGCAGCACCTGCAGATGATGCAGTCGACACACGTGAAGTCGTTGTAACGGCAACACGTCATGCAGAAGAAGTAAAAGCCGTTCCGTCGGCAGTAGAAGTCATTACAGCGGAGGATATCAAGTCGATCGGCGCAGACAATCTGACAAGCGCGCTCCGCATGGCAACGAACCTCAACCTTTCCGAGGCAGGCATGACGGGCAACGCCGTCTCGCTTCGCGGTATGAGCACGAACCATACGCTCATCCTCATCGACGGTAAACGTATGGCGGGCGAAGATACGTCTGTTACGCAGAACGTACATCAGCTCAACCGTCTCAACATCAATGAAGTAGAACGCATCGAGATCGTCCGCGGCGCAGGCTCGGCTCTCTACGGCTCCGATGCGATGGGCGGCGTCATCAATATCATCACCAAACGCCCCGACAAGCAAGAGACAACAGTCGGTCTCTCTACAGGCTCGCGTGAAATGGCGAACTGGTACAACTTCGACTTTGGCAAGCAGGGCAAGGTAAGTGCCTCGTTCGATATGCGCTTCTCCAAAGTCCGCGAAAACGGCTGGGATGCAAGCGACAGCAGTGACAGCTCTGCTACTTATACAGGTGTCAACACCAATATGTACGGCAACAAACAGTACTATAATCTCGATATCGGCTACGATCTCGGCGATACGAAGGAACTCCGCTTCCAAACGAGCTACATGAAAGAACGCCTGAATGCAAAATATGCGGATGTACTTACACATTCAAGCATGGGCTCGCTTGAGACGACAAAGGATAAAAAAGAACGCTTCGAAAACGAACGCAAGGATGTCAGCCTCGAATATACGGGTAAAACACAGCGCGGCGATTATCAGGTACGTGCCTACTACAGCAAGCTGACAAAGGACTCCGAGCTGTTCAACAACCGCCCGGGCTTCCGCGTACCGATCATGGAACAGATCCTCGGCGGACTGTATCCGAAATACGACTTTGACAAAGCAGAATACGATCAGTTCGTATTGGAAGGCCGCAACACGATGCAGCTCAATGATGAGCATCTGTTGACCTTCGGCGGCGAATACCGCTACGATGCGTACGAAGGCACGCGCCTCGGTGACGGTGCATCGAATGTCACAAGCATCACGCAGAACGGTCTGACGAAAGACAGCTCCGATGCCTCGACACGCTCGTATGCGGCATACATCCAGGACGAATGGATGGTAAACGATAAGCTCCTCGTCATCCCTGCGCTCCGCTATGACCACCACAACACCTACGGCTCGCACGTCAGCCCGAAAGTCGGTGCAACGTACAACATGAACGATGATGTCCGAATCAAAGCCAACTGGGGCAAAGGCTTCAAAGCACCGACCATCAGTGAGCTCTATATGGCAATGCACCGCGCAATGGGCGGTTCGACTGTCAACGTATACGGCAACCCCGACCTCGATCCGGAAAAATCGACCAGCTATGATATCAGCATCGAGGCTGAGAAAAACGGCAACTTCGGTAAGCTGACGTACTTCGCAAGTGATGTCTCCAACCTTATCACGACAGAGACAGAATATGTCGGCGGTGTCTATAACGGCAAATATGTCAACGTCGACAAAGCCGAGATCGATGGGATCGAAGCAGAGATCGGCAGACATTTCAACGATAACTGGACGTTCAGAGCCGTCAACACGTATCTCGATGCCGTTGACAAGAGCAACAACTCGCGCCTTGAAGGCCGCGCGAGAAATATCCTCTCGCTCCGACTCGAATACAACGACCGCAAAGAAGATGCGTTCGGCATGATGCTCTGGAGCGATATCGTATCGGGCTACCGCTACGATGACAAGAACCATGATTACACCACAACGAACATCTGCTTCACAAAAGAATTCGGCAATGTGGAAGCATACTTCGGCGTTGACAACATCTTCGACAAGGTCGTAGACGATCTCTACATTGACGGCAGACAGTGGAGACTCGGCGTATCGGTGACGTTATGATAAAGAAGCTGAAACGAACGCTCTGTATGGCAAGTCTGTTGTGTTTGGCGATGGTGCCGACGTGCGGTGCATCGAGTGCGGCTGATGCGTATTTCTATGCGGGAGGCAAGTCGATGGACGCGGCAGCGGCGGCAGAATATCTGGCGAGATATGATGTCGTCCTGTTCGGCGAATACCACGATCAGCGCGCCATCCATATCATCGAGAATGATTTCCTCTGCGCAATGTACAAGCTGCAGCCGAACCTCGCTGTCTCGATGGAGATGCTCGAGCGAGACGGTGCCAAAGAGTTTGAGCGATATATGACAGGCGATATCACAGAAGAGAAAATGAGAGAGACTGTCCGACTTTGGCCGAACTGGGACGAAGACTATCGTCCGATGGCAGAGTTTGCAAAAGAGAATGGACTTGATGTGATATCGTCCAACATTCCGCGTTATCTGGCGGCGCACTATGCGAAGAACGGCACGCTTGACGGTATCGCAGAAGCCGACAGACAGTATCTGCCCACACAGCACATCATCACGAAGAATGCATATTATGACAACTTCGCCAAGGTGATGGGCACGCCGAAAGGCCCGATGAAAATAACGGGCGAGATGCTCGATCGCTATTACGGTGCACAATGCCTCAAGGATGACACGATGGCAGAGAGCATCGCGCGATATCTCGATGCCCATCCTGATACAAAAGTGATCCACTATCAAGGCTCGTTCCACGGCAATCACCATCTTGGTGTCGCCGAGAAGCTGGCACTTCTTCGCCCCAAGCTTAAGATCGCAGTCATCGCACCCGCAGAATCGGTCGAAGAAACACAAGGCAGAAACGAAGAACTATTCTGCATCTTCGTACGCAAAAATGAACAAGGCAAAATGCCTGCAGTAAAATAATCAATCCGCAACTCCACCTATACAATAAGAAGCCCCCCTCGCGGCAGAGATGCTGCGGGGGGCGTTTCTGTTATAGGGGGGAGGTTATGGAGATACATCTTTGGTATATAAAAATTTGATGGTGATACAGGAAAATAGGGTAGAAATGGCTAATATATACAATATTGAATCAATATATAAGGGGGCTTTTTTGTGAAACGATCGCAAATATTTGCCAAGCTCTTCTCGCCGCTGACGTTGCTGTGTGCGGTGGGCGGCTGGCTTACGATATCTATTCTTGACGGAGGTGTGGCATCGGCCAATCCGCTCGGCTGGCTTAATCTTGACAGTGAGATATGGGCACCGAAAGCGGTCACGCTGCCCGAACCGCATCCGAAATTCGTCGGTGTACCGATCCTACTCTTGATGTTCTTTTGGCTCGTGTTCTATATGTGGCGCGACCGTCCGATCGTCAAGTCTATCATCGACTATTTTTACCGTGGTCGAATCGACAGAACGTCGTTCATCATCTCGTGTGCAGGGCTTTATTTCTCGTGTACGATCCTTGCATTTATCTATATCCTGACGAGAACGAATATCGACCCGTTCATGCCTGTGTTCAGTACGCTCGC
>JAFSAX010000179.1 GCA_017442105.1 Selenomonadales bacterium
AATATATTATGTAAGGTTGTGCGTTCTTTGACAAATGAAAAACAACATCTCAGACGAAGTCTGAAAGCCCGTCACATGAACATGATCGCCATCGGCGGTGCGATCGGTACGGGCCTCTTCGTCGCAAGCGGCGAGACCATCAGCGTCGCAGGCCCGGGCGGTGCGCTCATCGCGTACGGTGTCATCGGCTTGATGGTATACTTCCTCATGACAAGCCTTGGCGAAATGGCGACGTACCTGCCGGTGAGCGGTTCGTTCGGTACATACGCTTCGCGCTACGTTGACGGCGCCTTCGGTTTTGCTGTCGGTTGGAACTACTGGTTCAACTGGGCGATCACCGTTGCTGCCGAGATCATCGCAGGGGCACTTATCATGAAATATTGGTTCCCCGAAGTGCCTGCCTATATCTGGAGCGGTATCTTCCTCGCCATCCTCTTTATCCTCAACTACTGGTCGACACGCTCCTTCGGTGAAGGCGAATTCTTCTTCGCAGGCATCAAGGTACTCACCGTCATCATGTTCCTCATCACAGGTGCGATGCTCATCTTGGGCTTCGGCGCACCGAGCCCCGGCTTTGAGAACTGGACAGTCGGTGAGGCACCGTTCGTCGGCGGACTCGGTTCCATCCTCGCCATCTTCATGATCGCAGGCTTCTCGTTCCAGGGTACCGAGATGATCGGTATCGCGGCAGGGGAAAGTGAACATCCGGAAAAAAATATTCCGAAAGCCGTTCACTCCATCTTCTGGCGTATCGTGCTCTTTTACATGGGTGCGTTCGTCGTTATCGGTTTCCTCATTCCGTATACCGACCCGAACCTTCTTAACAGCAGTATCGAAAACATCTCCATCAGTCCGTTCACGCTCGTATTCGAACGTGCCGGCATGATCGCGGCGGCAAGCTTCATCAATGCCGTCATCTTGACAAGCGTCCTCTCGGCAGGCAACTCGGGTCTTTATGTATCGACTCGTATGCTCTATGCACTTGCCGAAGAAGGCAAAGCTCCGAAACTCTTCCTCAAGCTCAACAAACGCGGTGTACCTGTCCCGGCACTCTGTGCTACGGCAGTATTCGGTTTGGCGGCCTTCGTCACCTCCCTTATCGGTGAAGGTGCGGCATACACGTGGCTCGTCAACATCAGCGGTATGGCAGGCTTCCTCACATGGATCGGCATCGCCATCTGCCACTATCGTTTCCGTCGTGCGTTCAAAGCACAAGGAAGATCCCTCTCCGAGCTTCCGTACAAAGCATCCCTCTTCCCGTTCGGTCCGATCCTTGCTCTCGTGCTCTGCCTCATCGTAACGGCAGGTCAGAACTACACCGCCTTCACGGGCGACAGCATCGACTGGTACGGCGCAAGCGTAGCGTATATCGGCATCCCGGTATTCCTTGCCGTATACCTCTACTACAAGATCAAACACAAAACGAAACTTATCCCGCTCAAAGAGATCGACCTCTCGAGACATCACGACTAAGGATAAGAAAAAAGCCCTGTTCCTTTTGCGGAACGGGGCTTTCGTTATATGGGAGAAGCAAAACAAAAGACCACTCCGCGTTGGAGTGGTCTTTTGTCGTATATGAGGAGTAGAAGAGTGTATTACAATTTCTCGATCGCATCAATTTTACGTTTATCAAACAGAGCCGTACCGAAGAATACGACCATGCTGACGAACCATTCCTGATAGATGAGCTGCGGGAAGATGTGCGTTGCCGGGCAGAATTTCCACAGGATGAGTGTGATGATACCTGCGGCGATCGCGTTGAACGCGGCACTCTTACGGCACAGGTGCGGAGCGAACATCGTAACGAGGATAATTAAGCTGAACGGTGCAAGGAGGCTAAGACCGATCATAAGCGTTGCGATGATGCCGCTGATGGTGAGCGCAAGACCGAGCGTGAGGATACCGAGAAGCACGACGAGGATCTTCGTGATGCGGACGAGTTTTTCCTGGCTCGCGTTCGGGTCGATGGTACGAGCGTAGATGTCGTTCGAGAAGAGCGTTGCCGAGCTTAAAAGCAGGTTACAAGCCGTCGATACATCGGCTGCCCACAGAGCCGCAAGCGTAAGACCTGCGATGATCGGATCGAGCTGCATGATGGTCATCGGAAGCGCCAGTGCAGGACTGACATCGGGGAAGTTGATGCGTGCGATGACACCGAGGAGCGCGCAGATGAAGCCGACGGGGAGCATCAAAAGACCGCCGTAGACGAAGCCGTTACGCGCCGTTTTGGCATCTTTGGCACCGAGGGATATCTGAATGATACTCTGGAGCGAGAGGTTGACGGTGATGAGAACGACGATCCAGCTGATGATGGTCATCAGGCCGACGCCGTCGATGAAGCTGAAGAACGGTGCGCCTTCGGGAAGACGGATAGCGATAGCATCAAGACCGCCGTTCATCGAAACGCAGATGACTGTTGCGACGATGACACCGATGTACTGGAGTGCGACATTGAGTAAGTTCGCCAGTGCGCTCGACCACATACCGCCGATCGACGTAACACCGATGAATACGATAGCACTCGTTATCATACCGCCTTCCAAGCTGAAGACATCAGGCATGAGAGCGCAGAGGATAGAACCGCCCGCTACATACTGAAGCGACATGATAGTGAGCTGGATAAGAATCTGACAGAAGATACCGACGACCATGCCCGCCTTGTTGTAATGACGGCCGAGCATTTCGGGGATCGTCGTAATATTGATCTTGCGATACCGTTTCGCAACGAGAAGACCCATCACGATAGCACCGATACCCCAAGCGGTGGTGTACCAGCCTGCCGACAAGCCGACTTTGTACGCCTGTTCGGCAACGCCGATCGTGGACGCACCGCCGACCGCCAGACCGACGATGGTGACCATGATGAGAGGAGTCGTCAGCTTACGACCTGCCAGAACGTAGTTGGCGATCGTACCTTTTGCGAGGTTCTGTGCATAATAGCTGATCGCGAACAAAAATACGATATAAAGACAAACGAGAACAACTTGGATACTC
The DNA here is from genome assembly GCA_017442105.1 of Selenomonadales bacterium. NCBI lineage: Bacteria > Bacillati > Bacillota > Negativicutes > Selenomonadales > Selenomonadales bacterium. The sequence continues at coordinate 2,995 of JAFSAX010000179.1, forward strand.
ACGATATCCCTCCTAAAAAATTGATGTATGACGAGTCAGGAATCGGGCACGGATACAAAAAAATCGCCCCTATCGCTAGGGACGAACATGAGCCGTGGTACCACCCGAATTTAACCTGAACGAATGAAAAAAGCAATAAAAAAAGATACCACGCAAGGGACGAATTCTCTCCGCGGTACCACCCTAATCAAATCTGTTCAGATTCTCTTGACGGTCGATAACGTGACCAAACGGTGCAGCCTACTATCAGTTCAGCCGACAGCTCGGGAAGGAACTTCCGCCAACACCTTCCTCGGCTCACACCACCCGCCGAGTCTCTGAAAGAAGAATGAAAACGTACTTTATTCCGTCATTGCCTGTGTCATATGCACTTTCTATTATAGCGACAGAAACAAAAAGTGTCAACCTGTTACATGGATAAAAATAAAAAAATTATCGCATAACTTATAAAAACAGGGGAATGGGCGGTGGTGACTAATGTTTTACAGGTGATTTGGGCAAACGACTGATGGTCAAAAGCCGTTTGTGTGATAATGCTGCTACATTTTGCTGACGGGAAGGGTGAGGGAGTGTCCTTTGACAGAGGAACAATGCACAAAAGTGCCGTGCGTGTTGGACAACAGAAAAGGACAGACCGACAAAGAGAGGCACGGTACACATCGCGAGCATTCCTTCTGCGGTGCAGAAAAAAGGACAGACCGATAAGGCCTGTCCCTTGCATGCGATATATTATTTGAGTGCCGCTTTGACTTCTTCTGCGGAGTTGGAGAAGATCATCGTGGAGAAGTAGTCCTCGATCGTTTCTGCGCGGCGGATAAGCTGTACCGAGCCGTCTTCTTTTAAGAGAAGCTCTGCACTGCGGAGCTTGCCGTTGTAGTTGAAGCCCATTGCGTGACCGTGTGCGCCTGCATCGTGGATCACGATGGTGTCGCCGATGTCGATCTTCGGCAATGCGCGGTTGATGGCGAATTTGTCATTGTTTTCGCAGAGCGAGCCTGTTACGTCGTAGACGTGGTCGAGCGGTGCGTTTTCTTTGCCGATGACGGTGATATGGTGGTACGAGCCGTAGAGTGCGGGGCGCATGAGGTTTGCCATGCACGCATCGAGGCCGATGTAGTTTTTGTACGTTTCTTTTTTGTGGATGGCTTTCGCTACGAGATAGCCGTACGGTCCCGTGATAGAACGGCCGAGTTCGAGCGCGATCTTAAGTGGGCCGAGGCCGCAAGCTACGATCGTGTCGTTGTATGCTTTTTCGATGCCTTTGCCGACGTATTCAAGGTCTACTGCTGTATCTTCCGGGCGGTACGGGATACCGACGCCGCCGCCGAAGTTAACAAGCTCGATGTCGATGGCGAGTTTGTTTTTAATTTCAACAACGAGGTTGAAGATCATCTGTGCCGTTGCGATGAAACAGTCGGGGTTCAGCTCATTCGAGATGACCATCGTATGAAGGCCGAAGCGTTTCGCGCCTTTTTCTTTGGCGATGCGGTATGCTTCGAGAAGCTGATCGTGCGTAAGACCGTATTTTGCTTCTTCCGGCGTGCCGATAATGGTGTTGCTCGATTTCTGGAGCGGGCCCGGGTTGTAGCGGAACGAGATCATTTCGGGCATACCTGCGTGTTTTTCGAGGAAGTCGATATGCGTGATGTCATCGAGGTTGATGACAGCGCCGAGCGAGCGTGCTTTGACGAACTCGTGGGCAGGCGTGTCGTTCGATGTGAACATGATCGATTCGCCTTTGATGCCTGCGAGGTCGGCAAGGATAAGCTCCGGAAGCGAGCTGCAGTCTGCGCCTACGCCTTCTTTGGCAAGAAGCTCGAGAAGTGCGGGCGTCGGAGTTGCTTTGACTGCGAAATATTCTTGGAACGACGGTGCCCAGCTGAATGCGCGGATAAGGCGGCGCACGTTGGCTACGATCGCTTTTTCGTCATAAATGTGGAACGGTGTCGGGTACTCTGCCATGATCTCCGCAAGCTTCTCTGCGGAAAACGGAATCGTTTTTTCTGTCATTGTAGTGATCCTCCATCTCTCTTAACTGGTCTATATGGACAAATGTGATTTCTGCTTATACCATAATATTTTATCAAGCGGAGAGGGGGTTTGTCAATGTAGGGGGGAGGGGGAGGAGAGGGGAGGTTCTTTTTGCGCGAAAATCGTTTCAAGTCGGTAGGAAATGCCGCGATGCTTTTAGTTTAGTCTACGTTCTCTGCCTCACTCTGATGAGGGAGGTGGCACGGCTTGTCCGTGACGGAGGGAGAGAACATATCGGCGATGTATAGGGCTATATCTCTTTTGCGTAGGGGAATCTCTCCCTCAGTCAGCGTTGCTGACAGCTCCCTCATCAGAAGGAGCCATTGTGGATACCGCGATGTATTAACTACTGCTATATTTCTTTCTTGTGCGGCGCAAGAAAGAAGGGGAAAAAGGAAAATGAACCAGCGACCGAACTTTCTTCGTCCCTACGTCACAAAGTAAAGAAACAATACCAAAATCCCTCCCCTTCCCCCTCCCTCTCCCAAAGACAAAACAAATACAAACCTGCTATAATATAAAAGACAATACATAGATCGGGTGCGACGTGTTACGCTCGCACCTTACAGGAGGATATTCATCATGGGTTTGGTCAAACTATGGTCATGGATAAAGTCTGTGCGCCGCGATGCGCTTCTTCTCTTTTTTGCGTGGAAGAATCATGCTACGCCGAAGGAGCTGAAAAGCATGATTCTGCTGGTGCTTTTATATCTCGTCAGTCCGCTCGACTTGGTGCCCGATGTGGTGCCGTTTGCAGGTCTGATCGACGATATGGTGTTGGTGCCTGCGGCGATCGCGTTTCTCTCGAAGCTCTTACCTCCGACGGTCTTGGCCGATGCACAAGCCAAGCAGTCTGTCTGGGATAAAAGGCTTCCGTATATCGCGGTGTGGTTTGCGATCTTGACGGTCTTTTGGGCAGGGGTCCTCATCTGGCTTCTCGTGCGCGCCTTTTCGTAGAGGGGTGCTCGCTTCGCATACCTTGCGTGCGCCTTTTTCGGCAACGCTCACGTGCTTTTTCGCAAGCATATCAATGCCCCGCGGATACCCTGCGCGCACCCTTGCGCGATACGGGACAAGTATTGTATAATGAAAGGTACTTATATATAACAGGAGGTGACCTCGCCTTTAACAGGCGGGAATGTTCTTGGACCTATCTTCTATACTATTTAACTTGATAATCGTAATGCTCTTGGTTTTGATGAACGGATTTTTCGTCGCGGCAGAGTTCGCGATGGTAAAGGCGCGTGATTCGCGTATCGATACGCTTATCATGGAAGGCAACAAGCGCGCAAAATATGCCAAAGAGATGATAGACCACTTGGACGACTACTTGTCCGCGTGTCAGCTCGGCATCACGCTCGCTTCTCTCGGTCTTGGTTGGATCGGGGAGCCTGCCGTTGCGAAGCTCATCGAGCCTGCGCTCAGCAGTCTTGGTTTTTCGGAAATGGCAGTCCACACCGTAGCCTTCGCCGTTTCGTTCTCTATCATCACGGCACTCCATATCGTCATCGGCGAGCTTGCGCCGAAATCGCTTGCCATTCAGAAGGCAGAAGCGCTCACTCTCTTTACGGCTGGGCCGATGATCGTATTTCATAAGGTGATGTATCCTATCATCTGGCTCCTCAACAAGATCGCGTTCCTCGCGCTCAAGGCGGCAGGGCTGTCTGTATCGAGCGAGAGCCATGCGGCACATACGGAGGAAGAGATACGCATCTTGATGAAAGAGAGCCACCGTCAAGGCTACATCGATCAGGAAGAGCTTGACTACGTGGACAACATCTTCGATTTCGCCGACCGCAACGCGCGCGAGGTCATGATACCGCGTACCGATATGATATGCCTCTACGTGCAGGATACGTTCCGCGAAAGCGTCGATACGGCGATCGCCGAACAGCTGACGCGCTATCCTGTCTGCGACCCCGACAAGGACAACATCATCGGGTTCGTCCATATCAAGGATATCTTGACTGCGCTGGGAAAAGGCGAAGAGCCCGACATCCGCACGTGCGTCCGTGATATGCTGGCAGTCCCCGAATCGATGCCATTAAGCGACCTTTTGAAGCTGATGCAGAAGAACCGTGCGCAGATCGCACTCGTCGTCGATGAATACGGCGGTACGGCAGGTCTTGTGACGGTAGAGGATATCATCGAGGAGATCGTCGGCGAAATACAAGACGAATTCGACGTGGAAGAACGCAAGGAAGTAGAACGCCGTGCAGAAGGCAACTACTCCGTAGACGGTCTGTTCCTCATCGACGAGGTCAACGAGCTTGTCGGCACGCACCTTGATTCGGAAACGTTCGACACCATCGGCGGCTGGATGTATGCCGAGATCGGCGAAACACCGACAGTCGGCCGTACGATAGAAACGGAAAACTGCGTATTCACCGTCGAAGAAACGGACGATATGCGCATCACGCGCGTCGGCATCGTCAAGCACGAACCGCCGGCCGAGGAAACGGAAGAAGAATAACAGATAAGGCTCGCGCCCTGACGGGAGGCGGGTCTTTTTTATAGGCGAAACAGCAGGGACATATACCCTCATTGACATAACCACACTTTTTACAGCAAAGGAAGATACATCATGGTACTCGTAACGGTAGAACATGTAGGCAAAAGCTACGGTACAAGACGGCTGTTCGGTGACGTGACGTTCGGCATCGAAGAAGGCGACAAGATCGGCGTCATCGGCGTCAACGGTACAGGGAAGTCTACCTTCCTCAAGATCATGGCAGGCAGAGAAGTGCCCGAAGAAGGCGATATCCAGACGAAAAAAGGCCTCGTCGTGGAATACCTTCCGCAGGATCCCGACTTCGACGAGAAGGATACCATCCTCGGACAAGTCCTCTGTTCCGATACGTCCGTATTTCGCATCGTGCGCGAATACGAAGAAGCCGTCATCGAAGCGGCGATGCACGAAAATGATGCGCGCGTACAAGAAAAGCTCATGCAGGCGGCAAGTGCCGTCGATGCGGCAGGCGGATGGCAGCTGGAGAGCGAAGCCAAGACCGTCCTCACCAAGCTCGGCATCACCGACTTTGCGCAGACGATCGAAAACCTCTCGGGCGGACAGAAAAAACGCGTCGCACTCGCACGCGCCCTTATCGCACCGAGCGACCTGCTCATCCTCGATGAGCCGACGAACCATCTCGACAACGACACCATCGCGTGGCTCGAATCGTACCTCGCGAGCCGTAAAGGCGCACTCCTCATGGTCACGCACGACCGCTATTTCCTCGACCGTGTGGCGACCCGTATGCTCGAGATCGATAACGGCAAAGTATACGCCTACAGCGGCAACTACTCGGAATTCCTCGAGAAAAAAGCCGAACGCGAAGAACTTGCACAGGCAAGCGAACGCAAACGGCAGAACCTTCTCCGTAACGAGCTTGCGTGGGTACGTCGTGGTGCACAGGCACGCTCCACCAAACAGAAAGCGCGCCTTGAGCGGTTCGAAGAACTCAAAGCGCAGGACGCACCGACCGTGCAGGCAGAAATGGTCATCAAGGCAGGCTCCTCGCGCCTCGGCCGCAAAACGATAGAACTTGAGAACGTATCGAAAATGTATGACGGCAAGACAGTCGTCAAAGACCTCAGCTATATCGTCGGACGCCATGACCGCCTCGGCATCATCGGCCCGAACGGCGCAGGCAAAAGTACGATACTTGACCTTATCGCCAAGAAAGTCGCACCCGACAAGGGCACCGTCACCCACGGCGAGACCGTCAAGCTTGCCTACTTCTCGCAGGAAACAGAGGGCATGGACGACCGCCTTCGCGCCATCGAATATATCCGCGAAGAAGCCAACTACTTCACCACGGCAGACGGCGAGACCATCTCCGCCGCCCGCCTTGCCGAACAGTTCCTCTTTCCGCCGCATCTTCAATGGACGCCTATCGCCAAGCTGTCGGGCGGTGAAAAACGCAGACTGTTCCTCCTCAGACTGCTCATCGGCGCACCGAACATCCTCCTCCTCGACGAGCCGACGAACGACCTCGATATTCAGACGCTCATGGTGCTCGAAGCGTTCCTCGACGACTTTCCCGGTGCCGTCATCACCGTATCGCACGACCGCTACTTCCTCGACCGTGTAGCAGACCACATCTTCGCCTATGACGGAAGCGGTATCTTCCGTCCGTACAACGGCGGTTACAGCGACGAATACGAAGCCGCACGCAAAGCACGCGAAAAAGAAGCGCAAGCACCGCGCATCGAGAAAAAGCCCGAACCGAAGCAGAAGGCGACAAAATTCACGTGGAAAGAAGAACGCGAATACGAAACGATCGAAGCGCGCATCGCCGAAGCCGAAAGCGAACTGGAGGGCTTGGCCCGTGCCATGACGGTGGCAGGCAGTGACTACGGACAGATCGCCGACCTTGCCGCACGGCAAAAAGAAGTCGAAGCGAACCTTGAGCATCTCATGGAGCGTTGGGAATACCTTGAAGACCTCGCACAGCGCATCGCCGACGAAAAGGCGCGCGCAGGAAAGTGACCTATCGCGCACCGCGAAGGCATAGGGACAGCGGCATATGCAGGCAGACCCTTGCATGCAGGAAAATCGCTCGCCTGCGTAGAATCAAACGATAACAACAAAGGGAGGAATCCACGATGAAATTCAAATTTTTGCATAACAACATCAACGTACTCGACCTCGATCGCAGTATGAAATTCTACGAAGAAGCACTCGGCCTTACCGAAGTGCGCCGTAAAGAATGTCCCGGCTTCACGCTCGTCTACCTCGGCGACGGCAACCAGACGCCGCATCAGCTCGAACTGACGTATCTCCACGACCGCACCGAGCCGTACAACCTCGGCGAAAACGAGATCCACCTTGCTTTTGAAACGGACGATTTTGACGCGGCATATGCACACCACACCGAAATGGGCTGCATCTGCTACGAAAACAAAGCAATGGGCATCTACTTTATAAGCGACCCCGACGGATACTGGCTCGAAGTATTGCCGAAAAAATTCCGCTGACAAATTGCCGTAGGGCGTGTATGCGCTTTACGGCTTCTTTTGTATCGTAAGAGGAGGAAATAGCCATGGCGATAGAAGACCAATTTATATTGACGAAAGATGACAGAAAACAGATCCGCAGAAACTTCGCCGAAGCACTCATCGCCAAGATGGAAGGGGGAGAGAGCAGTCTGAAATGTCTGCCGTCCTTTTTGCCGCGTCCGAGCGGACAGGAGAGCGGTGACTATCTCGCACTCGACTTCGGCGGCTCGAACGTACGCGCCATGACAGTAAGGCTCTCGGGCGGTCAAGCAGATATCCTGCGCATGAAAAAAATGTCGCTTCGCCGTGTGGGAAGCCTCGACTACACGAGCGGAGAGGTGGAAGCCAAAGACCTGTTCGGCATCATCGCCGACCTTATCTTAGCAGTCGAGGCAGGCGGAGAAAACATTGCCCTCGGACACACCTTCTCGTTCCCGGCAGAGCAGCTCTCGGTAGGAGAAGCGCGCCTTATCAAGTGGACGAAAGAATTCGCCGTTGAGGGCGTCGTCGGCGAGCAAGTCAACCAACTTTTATCGGAAGCCTTTGCGCGTCGCGGCGTAGACAGAGTGCGCCCCGTCGCCATCATCAACGACACCGTCGGTACGCTCCTTGCCAGTGCGTATCGCGCGCCCGATACGACTATCGGCTCGATCTGCGGAACGGGACACAACACGGCGGCGGTACTCCCCGACGGCATGATATATAATCTCGAATCGGGCAACTTCGACGGCCTCCCCGTAACGGAATATGACCTCGCGCTTGACCGCGCGAGCCTTGCACCGAACGAACAACGGCTCGAAAAGATGAGCGCAGGCCACTACCTCGGCAAGATCGTCACCCTCGCCGCCGCGGATAAACTCGACTGCCTGCGTACGGGAACAGAACTGACAGGCGAAGACCTCGGCATGATACTAAACGACGGCGGTCAGTCACGCCGTACGGCAGACCTCATCGAACACCGATTCGGCGAGCGCATTACGCAAAGTGACTGCGCCTTCCTCAGACGACTTACCCGCGCCGTCGTCGCACGCTCGGCACAGATGGTCGCCTGCACGTATCTCGGCATCATCGACGTCATCGATCCAAGCCATACCGAGCATCACACCATCGCCGTCGACGGCTCTCTCTTTGGTAAAATGCCCATGTATGCCAAAGAAGTCGAACGCGCCCTGGCAGAAGGCCTCGTCGGCGAGCGCGCCAAAGCAGACCTCGTATGGGCAGGCGACGGCTCGGGCATCGGAGCCGCCGTCGCCGCTGCTCTTGCGCTCGCAAGACCTGCCGACAAACAAGACTATCACACCTTCGCCGAAAGCATGGTCGCCCTCTACGGAAGCAAAGGAGAAGCGTGAGGGAGGGCGAATGTGGCGGACAGAAAAGATATACCGCGTTCCCTAAGCCTCCCTCTGACGAGGGAGGTGGCACGGCTTGCCCGTGACGGAGGGAGAGAAAAGAAAATGAAATATTACAACAAAGCCAATATTCCTCTCGCCAAAGAATTGAGAAAACATATGACCCCGTGGGAACGAAAGCTGTGGTATGACTTTCTGCGGAACTATC
>JAFSAX010000180.1 GCA_017442105.1 Selenomonadales bacterium
ATTCCCTCATTTCGTTTCCATATAAAAATAAGAGGCATCCTTTCGGTGCCTCCGTACGCTCTTTCTCTGACTTCCTACGACGGCATTATCCGTATCAGGTAAAAGGGTCGAAGCTATCCGCTTCCTCTCAGCCTGCTCAACAAGCTCCCCTGCCAACCTATGTGATTGTGGCTACATTATACCGCGCGAAGATATAAAACGCAAGCGGAAATCATGCAAAAAAGACAGGCTCAAAGCCTGCCTTCTTGTTAGTGTATTGATTTTTTCTTCACGCGGCCGCCGACGACATCGTTGATGTTGTAGATGGACAAGAACGCGCTGGGATCTTTTTCTTTGACGATGGCTTTCAGCTTGGCGACCTCCAAACGAGTAACGACCGTATAGAGGATTCGTTTCGGCTCGTTCGTGTACGCGCCTTCGCCGTGCAGGATCGTGACACCACGACCAAGACGTGCCAGAAGCGTTTCGGCAAGATCGTCCGATCTGTCCGATACGATCATAACACCTTTCGACTCCTCAAGACCCGAGATGACGAGATCCATGACCTTGTACGCGATGAAGTACGCGATGAGCGAATACATCGCACGTTCCCAACCGAATACAAGACCTGCACTCGACAAGATAAAGAGGTTGATGATCATGACCGTTTCACCGACCGACAATTCCGTTTTGCGATCGGAGATGATAGCAACGATCTCCGTTCCGTCGACCGAACCGCCGTAACGAATGATCATGCCGACACCAAGACCGACGACGATACCGCCGAATATCGTTGCCAAAAAGATGTCATACGTGATGTTCGGCGTCGTGTGAAAGTACTGGATAGCAAGTGCCAATACTACGATGGAATAAAGCGTCGATATGGTGAAGGTCTTACCGATCTGCTTATAACCGAGATATAAGAACGGTATATTCAAAAGTACGACGAATACGCTGAGCGGGGTATCAGTCAAGTAACTGATCATCATCGAAACACCGACGATACCACCGTCGATGAGGTTATTCGGTACGAAGAACGTTTCCAGACCTGCCGCGTATACGATCGCACCGAGCGTCAACAGCAAATACTTCTTGATTATCGCACTGAATTTGTTTTTTGCCTCCATAAGGTTCCTCCCTTCTTTTCATTATCGCTTAAGGTATAGTTCAGTATACCATGATATTAAATAGGAAGTAAATATAAAATCCCTATTTTTTTAGTATTTATTTAAAAGAAAGAAAAGCAGACAATCATCAGACTGTCTGCTTTTTGTTTTTTATGCGTCTGCTTCTGTTTTGCGGTTGGCGATGGCAAGTGCCGCGACGCGGTCATTGCTGTCGGTACGCATGACTTTGACGCCCTGCGTATTGCGGCTGATGACCGAGATCTCGTCTACATTGATACGAATGACGATGCCTTCCGTGGAAATGAGCATCATCTCTTGTCCCGCATGAACGACTTTGATACCAACGACTTTACCCGTTTTCTCCGTCACTTTCATGTTGATGATGCCTTTGCCGCCGCGTGCCTGACGACGGTATTCGTCGCAGTTCGTACGCTTGCCGAAGCCTTCGCTCGTTACGCTGAGGACCTCGCAGTTCGCTTTGAGCGTGTCCATACCGATGACGATGTCGCCTTCTTCGAGCTTGATACCGCGTACACCGCGCGTGTTGCGACCCATTGCACGTACGTTGTCTTCAGGGAACGAGATGGCTACGCCTTCCTGCGTTCCGATGATGACGTCTTGTGCGCCGTCGGTCAGCTTAACGTCGATGAGATCGTCATCGTCATCAAGCGAGATGGCGATCAGGCCGCCTTTACGGTTCGAGTCGTATTCGGTAAGCTGTGTTTTCTTCACGATACCGCCTTTGGTCGCCATAAAGAGGTAGCGATCTTCGCGGAACTCTTTGACAGGGATAACGGCGGATATCTTCTCGTCTTTTTCAAGCTCAAGGAGATTGACGATCGCCGTTCCGCGAGCCGTTCTGCCTGCGGACGGGATATCGTACCCTTTGATGCGGTACATACGACCGCGGTTTGTAAAGAAGAGGATATTATGATGCGTCGTCGTGATGAACATATGTTCGACGAAATCTTCTTCTTTCGTACCCATGCCCGTGACACCGCGACCGCCGCGTTTTTGACTGCGGTACGTGCTGACAGGCATGCTCTTGATGTAGTTGCCGTGCGTGAGCGTAAGAACGATGTCTTCTACGGCAATAAGCTCTTCATTCGAGATGTCCGATGTATCGTCCGTGATAGTCGTACGACGATCGTCACCGAATTTGCGTTTCATTTCAAGAAGCTCTTCTTTGATGATGCCCAGCACCTTTCCTTCGTCGGCGAGGACGGATTCGAGCCAAGCGATCTCTTTCATAAGTGCTTGGAATTCTTCTTCGATCTTGTCGCGTTCGAGGCCTGTGAGGCGTTGAAGACGCATATCGAGGATAGCCTGTGCCTGTTTTTCCGAAAGGCCGAATGCTTCCATCAAGCCGTTGCGTGCTTCGTCAGCCGTTTTGGATGCACGGATAAGTGCGATCACGGCTTCGATATGGTCGAGCGCGATGCGAAGACCTTCCAAGATATGTGCGCGTGCTTTGGCTTTCGCAAGCTCAAAGCGCGTACGACGCGTGATAACGTCTTCCTGATGTTTGATATAGTAATGGAGTACCTGGTCTAAGTTGAGGACACGCGGGTGACCGTCAACGAGAGCAAGCATGATGATACCGAACGATTCCTGAAGCTGTGTATGCTTGTAGAGCTGATTCAAGACGACGTCGGCATTGACATCACGGCGAAGCTCGATGACGATGCGCATACCTTTGCGGTCACTCTCGTCACGAAGGTCGGTGATGCCTTCGATCTGTTTGTCGCGAACGAGCTCGGCGATCTTTTCGATAAGGCGTGCTTTGTTGACCTGATACGGGATCTCGCTGACGACGATACGGTATTTACCGTTCGACATCTTTTCGATGTTGCTTTTCGCACGCATCTTGACCGTACCGCGACCTGTCATATACGCCTGCAAAATGCCGTCGCGACCTAAGATCATAGCACCCGTCGGGAAGTCGGGGCCTTTTAATTTCGTCATCAATTCGGGGATCGTGACATCGGGATTGTCAATTTTCATGACGATCGCATCGATGACCTCACCCATGTTGTGCGGCGGAATATTCGTTGCCATACCGACCGCGATACCGGAAGAACCGTTGACCAAGAGGCTCGGGATCTTCGACGGAAGTACGCTCGGTTCTTTGAGCGATTCATCATAGTTCGGTACGAACGTGACCGTATCTTTTTCGATATCGGCAAGCATCGCTTCTGCCGCGCGCGACATACGTACTTCTGTATAACGCATTGCTGCCGCAGAGTCACCGTCGATCGAACCGAAGTTGCCGTGACCGTCTACGAGCATATAACGCGTCGAAAAATCCTGCGCCAGACGAACAGTCGCATCATATACCGAGCTGTCGCCGTGCGGATGATATTTACCCAGTACTTCCCCGACGATACGCGCCGATTTTTTGTATGGTTTGTTCGGTGCCATACCTGCTTCGTGCATCGCGTACAGAATACGGCGGTGTACCGGTTTTAAGCCATCGCGTACATCAGGAAGAGCACGCATGACGATAACGCTCATCGCATAATCAATATAGGAGTTTTTCATTTCCTGCACGATCTGTACAGGAACGACTTTACCCGCTCCAAAATCCACATTCTCACCCCTGTTACGCAATTTTTTATAAAAAATTTTTATAAAATCTAATACTTTATTTTAACACATTTTTGACATTATTTAAAGAACAATTCCCAAACCTGTTTTCCGACAAGAAGCGTCGATACGATGATAAACAGCGGTTTGACGTACGATGCACCTTTGGTGATGGCAACGCGCGTACCGCAGATCGCACCGAAGATCATCGCCGCACCCATGATAAGGCCGTATGTATAATCGATATTGCCAAAATAAAAGAACGTCACAAGTGCCGCGATATTCGAGGCAAAGTTAAGTGCTTTGGCATTGCCTGCCGCACGCACGAAGTCAAAGCCGAGGAACAAAAACGCAAACAAGAGGAACGAGCCTGTCCCGGGGCCGAAGAAGCCGTCATACGCACCGAAGAAAAGTGCGACCAGCATGCTCGCCATCATCATTTTCGTCGTCATGCCCTTGTACGTCGATACAGAGCCCCACTCCTTACGCACAATGCTGTAGATCGTCACGATGGCAAGCATCACGACAACGATCGGACGCAGGACATCGGGCGGCATTACTTGCAAAAGCATAACACCGAGCACCGAACCGATGAGCGACAGCGGGAACAAATACTTCACCACGTTGACCTCTACGATACCCGACCGCAGAAACGATATCGTAGAAGCAAAGCTCGCCATCGTCGAACCAAGCTTATTCGTACCGAGCGCAAGGACAGGATCGAGTCCCGTGAGAAGAAGCGCAGGCAGGCTGATCATACCGCCGCCTCCGACGACCGAGTCGATAAACGCCGCGAGAAAACCGGCGCCTACCAAAAGCAAGATTATTTCCAGTGATATTTCTTCTAACATCATATCCCCCATGTGATCAAAACGAAAAAGCGTGAATCAGCCTTCATAAGAAAAACACAGTTTCCCCACAACAGATAAGTCGTGGGGAAACACGGTTTAGTCGTCCGACATCATAACGAACGACTATATTTTCTTGTGAAAAATGAGCCTATCCGCTCTCGTTTCGTCTTACTCCGTTACGACCGTAACGTTCTGCATCAAGTCGCCCTGATTGATCTGATCGACAACGTCCATACCTTCAATGACCTGACCGAATACCGTATGAACACCATCGAGATGCGGCTGCGGTTCATATACGATGAAGAACTGGCTGCCGCCCGTGTTCGGACCGCGATGTGCCATGGAGAGTGCGCCGCGAACGTGTTTGTTCGGGTTATTTTTCGTTTCGCACGGGATCGTGTAGCCCGGACCACCGATACCCGTACCGTACGGGCAGCCGCCCTGTGCTACGAAACCCGGAATAACGCGGTGGAACGAAAGACCATTGTAGAAACCTTCGTTGATAAGTTTTACGAAGTTAGCGACCGTACCCGGTGCATCTTTTTCGAACAATTCAATTACGATGTTGCCTTTTGCCATTTCGATAACAGCTTTTGTCATAATATCGTCACCTCATGTAATTATCTTCATTTTATCATTACCATCTATTGATATATGATAACAATTTATTTTATCACATTTTTTACTTTTTTTCTATCATTGCCAAAAATTCTTTTGGCTCGGCGAGTTTTTCCATCGCCCACCACGGCATACAACGTGCCAGCTCCTCAAACGAGAACCGTCCGCTGGCAACAGCGATCGTACGCGCACCGATCGCTTTCCCGCATCTGACATCGTTCGGCGTATCACCGATCACATATATCTCGTCCGCTGTCACGCTCGGATACACATCATGCACGATGCGGCGTGCCTTCGCCGATATCTCGTTACGGTCGATGCAATCGTCGCCGAATGCGCTGTGATCGAGGTCGAAAAACGAATCAAGTCTGTAATACTTCAGCTTCTCCTCTCCGCCGCGGCGACTGTTGCCCGTCAAAATAAGCTGCACATAATCATCATGCGTATGAAGCTCGGTGAGCATCTCCGCTACGCCCGGCAGAACATACCCTTCCTTGATCGTCAGATAATGCGGCAACAGCTGTTCATAGCGCATCGTCAGCCGCATCACCTCGAACGGTAGTGCCCTGCGACGCTCGATCTTCTCGATGATCTGCTCTGCTATATAATTATCCGTCATACCGCTCGTCTTGATCGACGCATAATCGATCGTCTGCCCGTATATCTCACGAACAGCCTCATCGAACGCAAAAAGCCCTGCTTTTCCTGCCTGCAAGAGCGTCCCGTCGATATCCCAAAACAGCACTTTCATAAAGACCGCACTCCTCTCGACCCTTCTCATTTCAGTATATCATCTTCCATACAAAAAGAGAAGACGACAGCCCGAGCCGCACATCTGATACATATAATTTTCTTATAAATAACAGAGGCCCGGGACCAAGGGGAGTGGAGGTCTCCATAGATGAAACAGAGCCGGGAGACTTGGTACAGCTTGATTTTGACGGCGACGGTCGTTTTGACCATACTCCCGTAATACTTGATACAGGTGAGTTTACTCCTGAAACTATGCTCCTTGCGGCACATTC
>JAFSAX010000181.1 GCA_017442105.1 Selenomonadales bacterium
CGTGGGAATAGGTGATGCCGTTGATGTCCACCTGCTGGTCAAAGGTGATGGTGTTGTAGTTGCCGGCGGCAGCCTGCAGGAACTGGTTCTTCAGGTTGGCGGCCACCATAGCCACCAGACCGCCGGTGCGCTCGCTGGCGTCCTCCAGATTCTGAGCCAGGGCGCACAGCTTGTCCACGATGTCCTCGCTGTCGGGAGCGAAGGTCATCACGTGGGTGTCGGCGTGCTCACCCTGGGAAGCCAGAGTGTACAGGCGGTTGATGCGGTAGGCATCCTGCTCGCGGGCCAGCTGGGTCTTGGCAAACTCACGGATGACGTTCTCCACGGTGGCGGGGAAGGAAACATCCTCGGGAGCGCTGTGGTCCAGGGCGAACTTGACGCCGCGGTCTTTGCGCTTGAGGCGGTCGATCAGTTCGTCGTGAAGACACTTGCCGAGATAAGTATCATCGTAGATATAGACGCTCGTGCCGTTGGCTTCGGGATTGACGAACGAGTCGATGTGGATGCTGAGGAAGAGGTCGGCATTATTTTTATTGCCGACATCGACACGTGCCTGAAGCTCTTCGTTCGTCGTCGCATAAGCATGTGCAACGTCGGTATCCTTTTTGCGTGTCATCAATACTTTTGCGCCTGCTTCGGTCAGATGTTTTTCAAGAAGCAAGGCGACCTTGAGCGTGACATCTTTTTCGAGCAGACCGTTTTGGCCGACAGCACCGCTGTCGGAACCGCCGTGACCGGCATCGACGACGATCGTTTTACCGCGAAGTCCTGGTTTGGCATGCTTTTTCGGCTTGTCCTTCTCCGAGATATCGGACGGATATATCACCGTGCCGTGCGGGAGGTCGTCAATGATCTCGAAATTGATCTCGAACGGGTTGGAAGACTGTTTGGCAGGCTCTTTCTTAGCCTGTTCGACACTTTTCTTCTCGGCTTCGATCGTTTTTTGGACGCGTTCTAATTCTTTTTTGACATTCTCGGGCGGTTTGTTGACGTTACCGAAATCCATGACAAGGCGGTCGGGGCCTTTCAGCGCGAACAGGTTGATCTGGTCGCTGAATACGGACGCATCAACGACGATACGAACGGTCTTGGCGTCGAACTGGCTGATGCGTACTTGCTGAACGAACTGCGAGCCTTGTACGGGAATGAGGCGCGGGGCATTCTGGGCGAGCCATGCGTTTTGGATATCGACGGCGAATCGGTCGGGATTCGACAGCGAAAAACTGCGGTAGGCGATCGCCTGTGAGCCGTCAACGACGATGCGTACATTGCCGTTTGAATGACCGACGCGGATATTCGAAATTTTATTCATGCCTGCGATCTTACTGCTGAAATCTTGTGCGGCCGCTGCGTTTTGTGCGGGCTGTGCAGGCGCATTGGCAAATGCCGTTGCGCAAAAGGTAACAGTTAAGAGCATCACAAGCAGCAGTGCGAGATAGCGTTTCATGGGACAACACCTTTCGATTCTGACTTGTGCAAAGAAAAAAGCTGTAGCATGGTACAGCTTTTATGACTATTATACAGCGATATGCAGGTCGTAGACAACCTTTTTTTGTAAAAAGATCGTATGGAAATCATTGTTATCGAAGTGCTTCTTTGAGCGTCTGCGCATTGGCTTCCATCTTTTTGAGATAATCGGTCATCGCATCGGCGGTAAGATCGCCTGTTACGACCGGGTCGAGCGTGTAGATGGCTGCGCCCGTTTCGCGTGCGATCGTCTGTGCCGTTTTTTCGTTATACTGCGGTTCGATGAAGATGACCTCAGTATTCGTTTCTTTCATCAAACGGATACAATCTTCAACATCCTTTGCCGACGGTTCATGCCCGTGCTCGGAGGCGATGACATCCGTAACGGTAAGACCGAGATCTTTGGCAAGGTAGAAGAACGATTCGTGCATCGTTACGAAAGAAGTCTTCGTCGCGCCGCGAACGGCATCATTCATCTTAGCTTGGAGTTGAGAGAGCTCGCCGATATAGCGTTTGCTGTTATGGCGATACGCATCGGCATATTCGGGATCGGCTGCCGTCAACGGGCCTGTGATATTCTCTATCTGACGGATCTTGTTCGGGATGCTGACCCAGACGTGCGGATTTTCGTGACCGTGACTGTCGGTCACAAGCGCAAGGTCGCGGCTGGCATCAATGATCTTGAGGTCGGGACGCGTACGCTGTACTTTGCTAAGGAACGATTCCATGCCTGCGCCGTTGACGATCATCAGGTCGGCACGTTCGAGCGTCTTGATATTTTCGGGTGTCAGCTGATAGTCATGCAGACAGCCGACTTGCGGTTTTGTCAAGCATATGACCTTGACGCCGGGGACGTCTTTCGTCAGCTGCAGGGCATCAATATACATCGGATAGAAGCTCGTCACGATCGTGAAACGTGCTTTTTTCGGTGGAGTGTCGCTATTGGTAGAGCAGCCGCCCGCGCAGCAGACGATGAAACAGAGCGATATGAGCAATGTAAGGATTCGTTTCATGGAAAGTTCCCTCCTATTTGGGAATTATTCTTATTTATACAGTATAAAACAAACAGAAGCGTGGAGCAAGGGAATGAAGAATAGAAAAAAATAATAATATAATAAATTTTTCTTATAATAAATAAAAATTATGGAAGGAATGTTGAGTTTGATGTAGAATAAATATTTACATACGATAGATTCGGAAAAAACAATATGAACGAATGGGGGAAAAAGGAAGATGGAACTACGGCAACTGGAGTATTTTTATATGGCAAGCAGTCTGCGCAATATCACACGTGCGGCGCAAAAATTGCATGTATCGCAGCCGAATATTACGGTAGCCATCCAGAAGCTCGAGAGTGAGCTTGGTGTACAGCTTCTCGATCGCAGCCAGAAGCTTCTTACGCTGACTCCTGAAGGGAAGGTATTTTTGTCGCGCATCGAGGTCGCATTGGAGAATATCCGCGATGCGGTGCGTGAGCTTGACGATTACAAGAATCTGCAAAAAGGTGCCGTTAAGATCGGGATTCCGCCTATTGTTGGTGCGTATCTGTTTCCGAAGATCTTCTCGCATTTTCAGCAGCATCATCCCTCGCTTGAACTGTCGATCGTAGAGGACGGTTCGATGTCGATCCGTCAGGCACTTGAGGACGGGGATCTTGACCTTGGGATGGTCATCACGACGGGGATCGGTAATCTCTTGTCTACACAGCCTATCTTAAAAGAAGAGATCGTCGTTTGCCTGCCTGCATCGCATCGCTTGGCATCGCGTGAAACGATCGCACTTGAAGAGCTCGCGGGCGAACCGCTTACGATGCTGAAAAAAGGTTCGTACCATCGTCATGTCCTGATGGAGGCGTTTAAAGAGCTTGGTATCACGCCGAATATCATTTT
The DNA here is from genome assembly GCA_017442105.1 of Selenomonadales bacterium. Classification (NCBI taxonomy): domain Bacteria; kingdom Bacillati; phylum Bacillota; class Negativicutes; order Selenomonadales; species Selenomonadales bacterium. The sequence goes on from JAFSAX010000181.1 coordinate 3,357, forward strand.
GTCGTCGAACCAGGTCGAAACGATCAAAGGTCTTGTTGCGCGTAAAGTCGGCGTTTCGTTCCTGCCGCGTGTCACGCTTGAGGAAAGCGAGAAGATCGTCGGTGTTCCGCTGGAAGAGCCGCTTTATATCGACATCGGTCTTGCGTGGAAAAAAGACCGCTACATCTCGCGTGCAGGTCGTGCATTCATTGACTTCTGCACGAACTATTTGTCGAAAAAATAAGAAAAAAGCTATCTGTCGAGTGATCGAAAGATAGCTTTTTGGCTATACGGAGGTGTAGATATGTCAGTATCTGTGATCGTTCCCGTTTATAATGCAGAACGTTTTTTGCCGAAGGCGATCGAGTCTGTTCTTTCACAGACGTATACGGATTGGGAATTGATCCTCGTTGATGACGGATCGACTGACGGGTCGCTCGGTATTTGTGAAACGTATGCGAAACGCGATAGGCGTATCAAGGTTTTTTCGCAGGATAATCAGGGGGTGTCGTCTGCACGTAATCTGGGGCTTGGATATGCCTGCGGAGCGTATGTCACGTTCATGGACAGCGACGATGAGCTTGATACGGGTGCGTTTGAAGCGTGTCGGCAAGACGGGAGCGGACATGGTCGTCTTTTCGATAGACTTTGTTGCGTCAAACGGTGCAAAAGAAGTCCGCCTGCCTGCACTTGAAGATAGGGAATATACGGTCGATTCGTTTTTACGGACATATATTCAAAAAAAGGTGATGTATGTCTATTCTAATGCGAACAAGTGGTACAAGCGTTCGCTTCTCGATACATACGGTATCCGTTTTGATGAAGCGGTGCGGTTCGGAGAAGACCGCCTGTTCAACTATGAGGTCTTGCGAGTCGCGGACCGTATCTCGACGTTATCGCCTCGGTTTTATCGGTATTATCTGCGTAATAATGGGTCGCTGTCAAGTCGTTATATCGAAAACTTCGCAGAGATCGTCATGGAGCTTCATCGAGCGAAGGTCGCTATGCTTGAGCCGCATTTTAGAAGCGCAGAGGAGCGCAGACGATTCGTCGAGTGGGATGTGAAGACAGAGTTTTTCAATACGCTGGCTCATTTGTGCGAGGCGTGGCCACGGCTGTCGGTCGCGGAGCGCAGATCATTCTGCCAAAAACTGTCGACCGCAGCGTATCCGACGTATTTTTGGCGCGGACGATTGCGGTCGGGGTCGCTTCGTATCATGAGGTGCATCGTCGGTTGGCAAAATGTCGATATCTTGTATGCGGCTGTCGCCTGTTATCGCAGGCTGAAATATTAGCGGCATTTTTCGTATTCTGCAAGTACGATGTGATAGCCCATGATGTTGTTGTACCAGTCGTCTTTGTGCGTGTGCTCGCCGTAAGCGGGTATCGTAACGAATCGAATATTGCTTGAGAAAGAGTGTTTGGCAAGTTGGTCGAACACTCTTTTCATATGGAACCCGCCTGTTACGATGCCGACGTTTATGGGGCGCGATAACGCACTTTGGCAGTCTGCGAGAAGAGGAAGGATGTGCTTGATATTATCTGCGGTGCAGGTCGATTCGTTGTCTGTCAGGATGTTGTCGTCCGATACGCCGTGTGCGAGCAGATGCGCGCGCATATATTCGGCTTCGGTCATGTTGGCGGAGGCATCGGGACAGAAACAAGGGTTGCCGCCCGACAAGACATATCGGATCTTGCGGTCGGGGTCGTGCGCGAGTGCTTCTTTGATGCGGTATTTACAGCGGCTGCTGCCGAGAACGACGAGGACATCGATGCTATCGGTGTCTTTGTTTTGTTCATAAAAGACCGTTTCGGTGATGCGTGCGATCTTCTCTTCGGTGAGCGAGCGTCTGTTACGGTAGTACGACATGATGTCGTTGTACAGCGGTCTGATGCCTCTGTTCGTGTGTCCGTATACGAGCAGCTGCATTTCGCTATATGCCGCCGAAGCGCCGTTGCCTTCTATGATAACAGGGCCGTTGTCTGTGATGGCGATATCCCAGCAGATGTAGGTCAGCTCGGGGATGAGTCGAGCGGCTTTTATCGCAAGGGCTTCGGCCTCGCGATAGAACGGGACAGGCTCGTCTTGGAATACGGGCAGTATCTTGGCGTGGTCGGGATAGATGTGCGGTTGGCAGATAAACTTTCCGCTCGTGCGGTCGATGAGAACACCGAATCCGCCGTGGCTGATCTGATTTCCGTTTGCGCCGATCTGCATGAACGGATGAAGGACGATCTGTATGCTGCCGTCGATGTTGAGCGTGTGTATCTTGATGATGCTGACGGCTTTGTCGTAGATGCGGTCGAGCATCGCGTGCTGGTTGATGAATGCTTCTGCCAGCGTGCAGGATTCCTTGATGAGCGTACTTCGAAGCTCGTCACATTCGGTGCGGGTCATGCCTTTTTCGATCACGCGGATACCGCGTCCCATCGCGGCACCTCTCGGCTTGATGATGAGTTTGCCGTGTTTTTCAAGGAATGCATAAAACGCTTCGGGAGAAGACTCTTCGATCTCGATATACTCGCGTCCTGCGATGTCGCCGATACGCTTCAGCAAGCCGTATTTGTCACGCAGGATATAGAGCTTGGATTGGTCGTTGATCGATTCGACGAAATCAACATTGTGCTTGTTGAGAAAATGTGACTCTTGTTTCGCACGAGAGTCTTCCCATAAACGGAAGCTTAAAAAATATCGTGGCTTTACGTGATAGGTCAGCTTCCAGCGATATAACTGAAAAATTGTTGACGGCAGAGAAAACAAGGTGCGTTTCTGTTGTTTGATTGCTTCGCAGGCAATACTGAGCTCGTGGGCGAGCTTTTGCGATCTGGTCGACATGAAAATGTTCCTTTCTGCTGTTTGATCAAGAAAACGATAACACCATCTTATCAAAAAGATGGGTGGGATACAATGAAATACAATCGGTATGATGCTTGCCGCTCTGCGAAAAAACTTAGTATCAGGTGCTAATCGGCAAGTATAAGTGCTGTGAAAAGTGCTGTTGCAAGCGGAAGCGCATCTTCGTCGAAGTCGAAACGGTCGGTATGGTGTCCGCTCATGAGCTCGGTGCCGACGATGAGGTAGTCGGCTTGTCCGCCATGTGCTTGTACACGTTCGGCAAGTACGGTGAAGTCTTCGCTTGCGCCGAACGATACGCTTTTGTGTACGGCGGAGAAGATGCCGAGGTTACGAGCGATATCATAGGCGCGCTTTGCGAGTACATCGTCGCAGGTGAGCGATGAGGCTTGTCCTACGGTCGTGATATCGACGGTCGTGTCGTACATCATGGCGGACGCTGTCAGCACGCGCTTGGCATCGTCTGTCATGGCGCGGTTTATTGCTGTCGTTTCTCCGCGTACTTCTGCCGTAAGTGCTGCATGAGCGGGGATCGTGTTTCTGCCTTCGCCGGCATGGAGCGTACCGACGTTGATGCGGCTGATGCCGTCTGCGCGGCGCGGGAGTGCATGAAGCTGAAGTGCGGCAGTCGCGGCGGCGAGGAGGGCATTTTTTCCGCCGTCGGGTCGTGCGCCTGCGTGGGCGGGTGCGCCTTTGAAGGCGGCGTCGAGCTTCGTCGTTGCGAGGAAGTCTGTCGTACTTGCGCCGAGCGTGCCCGTCTTTGTAAGCGCGAATCCGAGATGGAATCCGTAGAGCTCATCGACGGTTGCCGGAAGCGTATCGGATATACCGCTTGCTCCGCGCACGCCTTCTTCGGCACTTTGGAAGAGGAGCATGACGGTGCCTTTGATATCATTTCTGCGCTCGGCAAGGAGCGCGGCGGTGCCGAGCCCGACAGCGATGTGGCCGTCGTGACCGCAAGCGTGCATACAGCCGTCGTGGACGGAGGCGAAACCTTCTCTGTGCGGGCGGTGGTCATCGTCTGTTGCTTCTGTCAGATCGTTCGCGTCGATATCGAATCGCAGGCAGACGGTCTTGCCTTCTTTGTTTCCGCGTAAAGTCGCACAGAGGCCTGTATATCCGCCGTCCATCAGCTTCATCAGACGCGGACTGACGCCATAGGAGAGGGCGCGCTCTTTTGCCTCAGCGAGTGCATCGGCTGTCGGCAGGCCGAGGCGCGCATCGGGCACGAGGATATCTCTTCCTAAGATGACTTCCCAACCGAGCTCGGTCAAGATCTCGGCGATCGTTGCCGTCGTGATATATTCTGTCCAGCCGACTTCCGCATAGCGGTGGAAGAAGCGTCGCCACTTGGTCAGCTGACTGTTCATTTCGTTTGCTTTTGTGATGATGGTATCCACGTTCACAGCCTTCTTTCCGTAACAAAAGATCATGTTATCTTGTTCTCTGATTGCCTTCATTTTCCTGCCGAATGTACGCGAGGGATTGACAAATATAAAGAAAAAAACTACAATAAAAGACAAATGACGATAGGGAGGACGGTAGAACAGCAGGTTACGGACGATAGAAACAGTAGAACGTATGGTAAAGTACAGTAGAGTAGTAGAAGGGTAGGAACAACATATGAGTATTCAATTTATCATTGTGCTCGCATACATTGCTTTTTTGTTCGGCATCAGCTTGTATGCGAAAAAAAGAGCAAGCACAAGTACAGGATTTTTATTTGCGGGACGTAAGCTGACGACACTTCTCGTCGCTACGAATATCACGGGTATCGCTGTCGGTGCGGCATCGACGATCGGTGTTGCGGAGAACGCATTCAAGGTCGGTATCGGTGCAGGCTGGTACAACGGGGCATGGGCAGCAGGTGCTGTCGTTATGGCGCTCGTGGCGGCTGACAGATATCGCCGCATGGAATGTACGACGATCCCGGAATTGTTTGAACGCTATTATGACAAAAAAGCGCGTATCATCAGCGTTATCGGTCTTATCACGATACAGATCGTTATTACTTCGCTTCAATATGTCGCGGGCGGTGCGATCCTCTCGACGCTTCTTCCCGACATGTTCTCGTTCCACGGCGGTATGTTGATGAGTGCGCTCGTATTCATCGGTACGACGCTCATCGGTGGTCTTTGGTCGGCAGGTCTTGCCAATGTCGTCAGCGTTGTTATCATCTACATCGGTATCCTCATCTCGACGATGCTGACGGTAGAGCACGCGGGCGGCTTCGACGGTATGATGGCATCCCTTCCGCAGAATGTCGGCTGGTTTGATCCCATAGGCCCGCTCGGTATCGCAACGGTCGTCGGCTGGTTCGTCGTTATGATCACGCAGGCTCTCTCGGCGCAGGCTCCCGTACAGGTCGCTTGTGCGGCAGCTGACGGCAAAACGGCAAAACGCGGCTTCCTCTTGGGCGCGCTCCTTATTTTCCCGATCGGTTTCCTTTGCGCGATCATGGGTATCGCGGCAAAAGCGATGCATCCCGAGATCTCGGCTACGATGGCACTTCCGCAGATGATCATGGCACTCGATCCGTTCGTATCGGGTATCACGCTTGCGGCACTTTGGGCGGCCGATGTATCGACGGCTTGCGCACTTCTCCTCGGCGCAGGTACGCTGTTCTCGCAGGATATCTTCAAACGATTTATTCGCCCGAATATCGATGAAAAAGGTTACACGCGCGTCAATCGTATCGCCATTCTCGGTATCGGTCTGATGACGCTCTGGCTTGCATTCAACGCAGTCGGTATATTGAAAACGATGCTCATCGGTCTGAGCCTTACGACGGCGTTCACGCTCGTATTCCTCATGACGATGTTTGCGCCGAGCCTTTGTCGTAAGAACACACCGTTCTATACGACGCTTGCCGGTATGATCGCGCTCGTGGCATGGCAGGTATGCCCTGATGTACGTGTCTTTGCACATCCGATCTATATGCAGTGGCTCGTCTGCGCGGTGACGTTCTTCATCGTAATGATCGTTGATAAACAAAAAATTAAAGAAATTAAGTATAAATAGAGGATACGATAGAACAAAGATAGAAAAAGAACCTGTATCAAACAGGTTCTTTTTTCGTCAGAAGAGATGATAGAGAAGAAATCGAAAGGGTTGAACGAAATGAAAGTATCAATTTTGCAAATGGAAGTTAAAATAGGTGATATCGAAGCGAATATGCGTGCTGTGGAAGAAGGCGTTGCTGTCATCGTCCGCGAGCAGGCGCCCGATGTCGTCGTATTGCCCGAGTTGTGGAACACGGGCTATGTGCCGAAGGTAGCGGCAGAGCTTGCCAAGGGTCAGAGAGAACGTCTTTGCCCGTGGATGGCAGAGCTTGCGATGCGCCACAATATCGTGCTCGTGGGCGGTTCTATCGCCAACGAATTGCACGGTCGTGTCTACAATACGAGCTTCGTATTCGATGCGGAAGGCGTTATCCTTGCCGAATATAATAAGGTGCATCTGTTCTCGCCTGCGAATGAACACTTGTTCTTCGATGGCGGTGATATCCTGCCGACGTTCTTTGTCGGAGGCCTTCGTGCGGCAGTCATCACGTGCTACGATATCCGTTTCCCCGAGTTTGTACGCATGGCGGCACTCAAAGGGATCAAAGTCTTGTTCGTCGTAGCCGCATGGCCGCATCCGCGCCAAGATCATTGGGATACTCTGCTGAAAGCGCGTGCCATCGAAAATCAAATGTTCGTCGCAGCCGCCAACACGGTCGGTACGGCAGGCAAGGTGACGATGTGCGGTCACTCGGTCATCCTTGACCCGTGGGGATTGCCTCTTGCGATGGCAGGCGAAGAAGAAACTGTCTTAACGGCAGAATTGCCGATTGCTTTGCGTGGGTCGGCGAAATCGAAGATCGATGTGATGGCAGACCGCAAACCGCACGTTTACCGTCTGTAAGAATAGGAGGAATATTATGCTGGTCGACAGTCATATTCATACAGAGATATCTACCGATAGCAAGATGAAGCTCGAGGAAGCATTTGCGTGCGCCGATAAGCTCGGTATCGGGCTGACACTGACGGAACACGTAGACCTCGGCTACCCCGATAAAACGATGTTCAACTTTAATTATGATGATTATTTTGCCCGCTATGGCAGCTATCGCTCGGACAAGCTCCGTCTTGGTGTCGAGATCGGCATGGAAACGGCATATACCGAAGCGAATCGTAAGATCGCCGAGGCACATCCGTTCGACTACGTGCTCGGTTCGATCCACATCGTAGACGGCATTGATATCTATCAGGAAGAATTTTATCGCGGTCGTCCGAAACAGCTCACATACGGTCGCTATTTTCAGTCGATGATAGATTGCCTTAAGTCCGATGTGTATATCGACGCGCTCGGTCATATCGACTATATCAGCCGTTATGCGCGATATGACAATACGGAGATCGATTACAACGCATTTCGCGACTATATCGACGAGGTGCTTCATCTCGTCATCGAACGTGAGATCGCGCTCGAACTCAACACGCGCCGTCTTTATGTTGCCCCGCAATCGGCGTATATGCTTGATACGATCTTCCGTCGCTATGAAGAGCTTGGCGGAAGTCTTGTCACCATCGGCTCCGATGCGCATAAGACGGAAGCGGTCGGTTGGTCTATCAAAGATGCGATGGCACTCGTTGACAGATGGGGACTTCGCCCCGTCTACTACGAAAACCGCCGTCCGCATGATATGAAATGAGGCGATATTGATGGAACATACGAGTATTGATGTAGGTCGTGCCGCGATGCAGATGGCACTTACGCGCTCTCGCGAAGACGAGCAGGCCGAACGCGCGCGCCTGGCAACGCTCGGTATTCGTGCGGCGGCTGTCGATTTTGGCGGCGGGTATCTCGATATCGTGAAGAAGATCATCGAGCGTGCCGTCGTTGCCGCCCAAAGACAAGGGCTTGTCAACGAAGATCATATCGGAGCAGGTGCCGTCGCAGGTGCTACGCACTCGGCGCTCGAACAGATCGCCAGCCGTGCGGCGGGACTCCATATCGGCGGTAAGATAGGCATTGCACGCCACCACGAGCATATTTGCGTCGCCATCTATGCAGGTGTCGGTGTTCTTCATCTTAATGAAGTAACGGTCGGTCTTGCGCACCGTTCGCTCGCAGAATAAAAAACGCCCTCCCGTAATCGGGAGGGCATGATTTTACTTTCGTTTCGGTCTGTATGTGTCGTCGATATCGCGTTTTAGGGCATAGAGCCGTACGTTCGTGTCGGTGTAAGCAGGCAGTTGGTCTAACATGAGAAGTCGTATCTTTTTTCTGTCTTCTTTCGATACAGGGCGATTCGGCGAAGCCTTGGCACCATGCTCGAGCTCGTCGCGAACGGAGAGCAGCAGACGGAGGTACGCTTCGTATGACTTCGTGTCGGTCGCTGCCATCTTCGTCATGCGATGCGCAAGTGCGGGCGGAAGCTTGCTCGGTACCTTCTGCATGATGAACCCGTTTTTGAGAACGAGTGCTTTGTCTGTCAGGCGGTCGACTTCGTAAAGTGCGGCTTGATACGACAGGCCGTCATGTTCGACGCGGTCTGAGAAATGAGCGGTGCGGCGATACGAGCGTTCAAGCCGTTTGGTATAAGAAGCATATTCGTCTATCCAGTCGGCGACGGCTTCGTACTGTATATCGGTCAACTTGTCGGGCGCACTGCGATACTGCTCGCCCCAGATTCCGACGGCCGCCCCGCATCCGATGAGGGCAAGAAGTGCCAAAACGCACAGCCCGATGCCGAAATAGCCGCGTGCGCGGAAGATCGACAGCGAGATGCGCCGACGAAACAAGAGAAAGATCAAGAGGCCGACTGCGGTGATGGCGATGACCAAGACGATATAAAATAACGAAAGCATAGCAGGTTGTCCTTTCATCACATAAACGTTTATCTATATAAGATTCTTGATAAGGACGTATCTTCCCTGCACAGCAAATGAAAAAGGAGGAAAACGATTGCAAGATTTTGGATTACGATTTTGGCGCACGACATGGCGGTTGATGAAACCGTACTGGAGGTCGGAAGAAAAGGCGCGCGCCATAGCACTTCTTATTTTTATCATCACACTCAATCTGGCAG
>JAFSAX010000182.1 GCA_017442105.1 Selenomonadales bacterium
GGCGTCGATGACAGCCTGACGGCAGGCGGGCGGGATATTGCCGCGACCGAAGCCTTCGAGGACGATACCGCTGACGCGTTTTTCGATCAGGCAGCGCAGGAGAAGGTCGTCTTGTCCTGTCGCCATTTTGACGAGGTAGACATCTTCGGCGAGCGTGTCGGTCGTGATATGTTCGCGCGCAAGCGGACGAGCGCGCCATACGATACGGTCTTCGTCTGCGTAGCCGAGTGCGCCCCATGCAGGCGAGGTGAAGGCGTGCGGATTGGCGCTGTGCGTCTTGGTGACGGAGCGGGCACTGTGTATCTCTTCGTTCATGACGACGAGGACGCCCATTTCGCCTGCCGCGTGATCGGAGGCGGTACGGACGGCGGTGAGGATATTTTTCGGGCCGTCGGCACTCGTTTCGTTTCCGCTTCGCATGGCGGCGGTGAGGCAGACGGGTTTTGTCGTGGTGAGTGTGAGGTCGAGGAGGTACGCCGTTTCTTCGACGGTATCGGTGCCGTGCGTGATGACGAAGCCTGCGACCGTGTCGTCTTCTGCAAGGCGGTCGATCTCTTTGGCAAGGGCGAGCATACGAGAAGGCGTCATATGCGGGCTGGGGATGTTGGAGAATTCGACGACTTCGAGCGGAAGCTCTGATGACAGTTCGGGGACGGCTTCTACGAGCTCGGCTCCGCTGACGGCAGGGACGAGGCCTTGTTTTTCTTGGTCGAATCGCATGGCGATGGTACCGCCCGTGCTGATGAGAATGATCTTTTTCATATCGTATCTCCTTTGATGTCTTGTTTCTGTCGATGCGAGCCGGGGCCGTCTTTGGCGATGGTGACGCCTGCTTCGCCGAATGTTTTCATATCGTTTAGCATATGGAGAGCTGCGTGCATGAGGGTAAAGCCGAGCATTGCGCCGAGCCCTTTTTCTGCGGAAAGGCCTAAGTGGAGCGGTGCAGGCAGGTCGAGCGTGTGCATCAGGTCGCGTACGTTTTCTTCCTGCGGACGATGCGCGGTGAAAAGGTAGTTACGGCAGAGCGGTTCTTGCTTGACGGCGCGCTCTGCGGCGGTGAGTGATGCTCTGCTGTCGAGGAAAACGGCGATGCGATGTGCTGATGCGCCGAGTATGATGCCTGTCATCGTATCGATGTCCGTTTCGTCGCCGAGCGCAAGTCCGATCATGCGGATGCCGTCACGTGCGGCAGATTCGGCGAGATTGATACCGCAGGCGATGTCGCCATGATGAGATACAGACTGCACTTCTGTTTTGACGGTGTGTGCCATGGCGAGGATAGCTGGGGATATATTCGGAGAGAATAGATAGAGCCGTTGTTTGCCTTGCTTGGGCGGGCGTGCTTCTTTGCGGATCCCTGCCAGACGAACGGCGAACTGTTCGAGCATACCGAGACTGCCGAGCGGTTTGCTGAGGTTGTCGATGAGGAGTTGGCATCGGTCACTGCTCGCGCGGTCGAGCGGACGTATCGTCGGTTCTGTCTGCACAGCGGTCGCGGTCTGTGGGTCTTTCGTGGTCGCCTGCTCTCCCGTATAGAGAGATATCGCGATGTCCAAGATAGCTTGGGCGATCGACGCGCCCGTACCTTCGCCGAGACGAAGTCTCATGTCGATGCAGGGCTTCAAGTTCAGGTGTCGGAGCATATGGACGTGTGCCTGCTCTGCCGACAGGTGCGAGCCTATCATATAGTCGCGGACGTTCGGCGCGAGGGCAGTTGCTATCATGGCGGCGGCAGAGGCGTTGAATCCGTCGATGATGACGACGGCACCGTATGCTCCTGCGCCGAGGATCGCGCCTGCCAGACAGCCAAGCTCATATCCGCCGACTTTCGCGAGAACGTCAAGCCCGTCAGACGGGTCGGGACGGTTGACGGCGAGTGCATCGGCGACGGCTTTTGTCTTGATGAGCATGCGCGCATCGGAGATACCTGTACCGCGTCCCGTTACCGCTTCGGCAGACATCCCCGTAAAAGCGGCGCAGATGGCGGCAGACGAGGTCGTGTTGCCGATGCCCATCTCACCGAGCGAGAACGAGCGGCAGCCTTCGGCGACTTTGTCCCGTACGAGCGCGATACCTACCTCAAGCGCACGCACCGCTTCTTCGCGTGTCATGGCAGGCCCTGCGGTAAAGTTTCGCGTACTGTATGCTATCTTTTTATGTATGAGATTCGGAATATCGGATACATCAGAAGCGATGCCGACATCGACGACGACCATATCGGCATGGGCGAAGTTCGCGAGCGCATTTGCTCCCGCACCGTGTGCGATGAGATAGTTTTTCGTCATTTCGACCGTCGTTTCGACAGGGTATGCGCTGATACCAAGCTCTGCGACACCGTGGTCGGCCACGGCGAGAATGAGGCATTTTTTCGGCACAGTCGGCATCGGGCTTTGCGTGACAGCACCGTAGCGAGCAGCGAGATCGGCGATGAGGTCGTCAATGCCCGTTCGGCGCGTGAAATCGGACGATATTTGTTGATATAGGGCGGTGTCAAGCGGCTTTATCGCTCGGCACGTATCGGTCAAGAGGGTCATGGTAAGCTCCTTCGTGTAAGATGATACTTTCATCATAGCACAAAACGGGACGAAACAGCAACGATATTCCATGAAAAGGAAATCGCAGGCAGGGAAACAGGCAGAAGCGTCGAATATATAGACAGATGATCGCCTGTGTGGGCAGGCAGAAGGGAATGGTGATACCAATGAAATTATTCTTGGATACAGCAAATGTAGATGAGATCAGAAAAGCGAACGACCTCGGCGTGATCTGCGGTGTAACGACGAACCCGTCGCTTATTGCCAAAGAAGGTCGTAATTTTGAAGAAGTCGTCAAAGAGATCTGCTCGATCGTAGACGGCCCTATCAGCGCAGAGGTCATCAGCCTCGACGCAGAAGGCATGGTAGCAGAAGCGATCCCGCTCGCGGCTATCCATCCGAACATTATCATTAAGATTCCGATGACGCTCGAAGGTCTCAAAGCGACGAAACAGCTTACGGCAAAAGGCATCAAAACGAACGTGACGCTTATCTTCTCGGCGAATCAGGCACTCCTTGCGGCTCGTGCAGGCGCAACGTACGTCAGCCCGTTCATCGGTCGTCTTGACGACATCAACCAAGATGGTATGGACGTGATCCGTGAGATCGCAGAGATGTTCAGCATCCACGGCATCAACAGCGAAATTATCGCGGCAAGCGTTCGTACGCCGCTTCATGTAACGCAGTCGGCTCTCGCAGGTGCGGATATTGCGACGGTTCCGTACAAAGTTATCGAAGCAATGAGCAAACATCCGCTCACGGACAAAGGCATCGAACGATTCCTCGCGGACTGGGAAACGGTCAAAAATAAATAATCGGTAAACACAAGGCGTATCGGCTTCGGTCGGTACGCTTTTTTTATGCGTGTGCGCTGATAAAGTCGCCCGTTTCGGTCATACTAACGAAAAGACGACGAAGGAGGGGTATGATGCGGTGGCAGTCGCTTTTTGCATGGCTTCGGTATCGGCCGAGCGAGGAGGCAGAACCGTTCGTCCTGCGGGAGAATACGGCGGACGATATCGCGCGTGCGATAACAGATGCCGATTCCTCGCGTGTGCAGGCGATGGCGGACGATATGAAGGCAGGCGAGAAGGAGAAAGATAGCCTTGCGTGCGGTGGTGGCGAGCAGACGACGGAGGTCGATAGCCGCGACGAGCAGACGACGGAGGTCGATAGCCGCGACGGGCAGACGACGGAGGACGATGGTCGCGACGGGCAGACGATGAAGGAAGGCAGGTCGCGCGGTGATGGAAAAGAGCAGTCTGCACAAGGGACATCGCATGATGCAGAGGACGATATCCTGCGCATGAAGCAGGCTGACTTCGCCCTGCGCGAGGACGAGCTTGCGCCTGTCATGCTCGCGTATCGGCACGGCTTTACCCAAGCAGAGGACGTGGCGGTCAGTCGTTCGCTCGAGGAGAATGCGAACGCGCTGGAGAGGCTGTATCATGCGGACAGGACGGACGACTTGAAACTGCGCTTTTTCACGCTGAAAAGTACGATGAAAAAAGGGCTTCTCCTTGCGTATATCGACGGCATGGTCGATGCGAAGCTTGCGACGCAGTCTGTCATCGAACCGCTGATGATTTTTGCCGAGGAGCGGGCGGTGCGTTCTGCCGATGTGATGGCAGAGCGTATCAGGCGGCAGTTTTTGCCGATGATGCAGACGGTGGAGGCGAAGGATTTCGGCATGGTCGTCAAGGTGCTCAACAAGGGCGGCGGTGCGCTTTTTATCGAGGAGAGCGATACTGCGTTTCTCCTTGAGATGGCAGGCTATCCGATGCGCGCTGTCGGCAAGGCGCAGATCGAAGAAACGGTGCGCGGTTCGCAGGCCTCGTTTACCGAATCGATGCGCGGTAATATCTCGCAGGTACGTGCGCTCATTCGAAGCGAAAATCTCGTTGCCGAGGTGGTGACGGTCGGGCGCATCAATCGGAAGGAGTGTGCGATCCTGTCGGTCGACGGTATCGTCAATCCGTCGCTCGTACGTGAGATGAAACGGCGCATAGAGGGCGTGACGGTCGATCATGTGTTCGACTGCGGTGCGCTGATGCAGTTTTTGACGGAGCGGAGGACGCAGTTTCCGCAGATGCTGACGACGGAGCGTCCCGACCGTACGGCAGAAGCACTCATGCAGGGGCGTGTGGCGATCCTCTTGGACGGCGACCCGTTCGCGTCTGTTGTGCCTGCGCTGTTGTGGGATTTTTTCCATAGTACGGAGGATTATGAGATGCGTCCGCCGAGTGCGCTCTTTATGCGGGTGCTTCGCTATCTCGGTGCGCTCGTGACGATGCTGTTGCCGGGACTTTATATCGCGCTGACATATTTTCATCAGGAGGCGATACCGACGCAGCTGCTCGTCGTGATCGCAGGGTATCGTCAGATGGTGCCGTTTCCGTCGCTTATCGAGATGCTCCTTCTGATCGTTTCGTTCGAGTTTATCCGCGAAGCGACGCTCCGTGTGCCTTCGAGGCTCGGTGGGTCTATCAGTATCGTCGGTGCTATCATCTTGGGGCAGGCGGCCGTTACGGCGAAGCTCGTCAGTCCCGTGCTTGTCGTCGTCGTTGCGCTGACGGGTCTGGCATCGTATATCCTGCCCGAATATCGGTTCGCGTTCTCGCTGCGCGTCTGCCAGTATGCGTTTTTGATAGCGGGCGGTATGACAGGGCTCGTCGGTATCAGTCTTTTATTGGTGCTTCTTCTCATCGACCTTGCAGGCATGGCATCGTTCGGCGTGCCGTTCCTCTCTCCGCTGATGCCGCGTGCGTCGGGCGGATACGGCGAGGAAGATGTGCGCCCCGATGTCTTGAGCCCTGTGCGCATCGTCAAAGCAGAGGGCGGCGGCAAGCGGTGGCAGAAGGAGGCGCGTGAATGATGGGTAGCGGTATCGGTCAGTTCGCCCAAGGCGTGGACGGCAGGCACCAAAAGGAGGCAGGCGAATGAGAGAGCGCGGGATCAGTCATCGGGAGGCGAGTGCGCTCGTCTGGATATGCGTACTGCCGTCGATGTTTTTGCTGGAGCCTAGCATGAGCATTGCGCGGGCAGGGACGAGTGCGTATCTTGTGAAGGTCGGGAGCGGTCTGGTGTTTTTCGCGCTCGCGTGGTGGATGATGGTGATGGTCGAAAGGTATGCTGCGCGTGCGGGTGCGTTCACGTTTGGCGACTTTCTTGCGCATTATTTAACAAGAGGTGTGGCGCGGTGCGTGCTGGCTCTGTGGGCAGGGCTTTTTCTGGTGCATCTTATCCTTTTGCTGAGGACGGTCGCGGAGAGTACGGCCAAGACGGCACTCGGGCAGTCGGAGATATCGCTTCCGCTCGTTTTGTTCGGCGGTGCGATGATGCTCGGTGTACGATATCGGCTGACGGCGCTTCTTCGGGCATCGTATCTGCTCGCGCTCTTTGCGGGCGGTCTGGTGGCAGTATTGGTTCTGTTTCTTTTGCCGATGATGCAGGCAGAACTGCTTTTGCCGTGGCAGGGATACGGCCATGCGGTGACAGCTCGCGAGGTGGTCTTTGATGTGGGCTCGTGGTGTGCGGGGACGGCTGTCTTTCTTCTCTTTCCGATGATGCGGGCGGAGAAGGGGGCGCGTCGTGCGCTGTCGGGCGGTGTTGCCGTCGTGATGGTGATAAAATGTGCGGTGATTCTGTCTGCACTCAGTGTATTCGGCGCGGTCGTGGGGGCGGAGCGGTCGTTTCTTTTTTACGAAATGGCAAAGCTCGTCCATTTTTCGCAGTACATTCAGCGTGTCGAAGCCATCTTTGTCTGCGCGTGGGTGATGGTCGTATTCCTTGCGATGATCGTGCTCGTTCGCGTGATCGTGATGCTTCTCGTTGATGCGCTCGCTGTGAGGGAAGGTCGTCCGCTCTCGATGCTCGTCATCTCGCTCGCGTCTGTCTGCGCACTTCTCGTCAGCGACTTGGCAAGTACCGTCCAAACGAACGAACTGCTCACGTATACCGTCCTGCCTTTTGCGTTTTTTGTCATAGTCGGTGCGGTGACGGTCGGATATATCTTGAGAAGGAGGGATACCTGTGCGATGCGTGTGGGTCGTAATGATTAGCGTATGCCTTCTGCTGATGACAGGCTGTCGCAGTAATGCCGAGATAGACGATTATTCGTATGCGATGATGATCGGTGTCGATCGCGCACAGGGCGAAACGGGCGAATACGTGTTCACGTACCGCGTCATCTTACCGCAGGCGTTTGCAGGTGACGGCAAGGCCAAGGACGACGAGAAGGCGCGTCTTGTCAGCGTGAAGGCATCGTCGCTCTCCGAGAGCTACAAGCTCGTCAGTCTGGCGATGAACAGACAGCTCAACGCGACACATATCGTCGGGTTCGTATTCAGCGAAGACGTGGCAAAAGAAGGTATTTACGATATCGTTTCCTCGATGAACAAAAGCGTTCTGTTTCGCAATTCTGTCGTCCTCGTCGTCAGCCAAGATTCGGCTAAGACGTTCATCGAGAAGAACAAAGCCCCGTTCGAGGTCTTTCCCTCGCGATGGACGGAGAGTTTACGCGACAATCAGATGCGCAGCGGGGCGTATTTCGTCAGCGATGCAAGAGAGTTCTATCGGCGGTCGCGCGAACCTCTGCGCGCAGGCGTGCTGACATATGCAGGTGTCACGAAGGGCAGTCTTGATGCGAAGGGAAGTCCGATCACGTCTGCGAGTGAAGAGCGCGGTTATACGGTAGATTCACTGCCGCGCGAGGGCGGATCGGAGGCGATCGCTGTCGGCTCGGCTGTATTCGTCGATTGGAAGATGGTCGGCACGCTCACATCGGCGGAATCGCTCGGCGGTACGATGCTCGAAAAAGTGCTTCGCGTACCGCTCGATATCGTCGATCCGCGCGGCAGCGGACAGGTCTACTCGTTCGGCGTGCGGACAGCTCTGCCGAAGATAGACGTGCGGATCGTAAACGGGCGCATGGTCGCCGATGTGAGCGTCAGCGGTGTCGCAGAGATGATGGAACTTCGTTATGAAGCGGACGAACAGTCGGGCGATGTGTACGCGCTCTTAGAGGAGGAGCTTGGGCGCACGGTCGAATCGTCCGTCCATGCGTATCTGACGAAAACGAAGGCGTGGGGCGCGGACTGCATCGGTCTTGCCAACCATTGCCGAAAAGAGAGCGCCACTCTTACGGAATGGTCACAGCGCGACTGGCAGAAGCTCTACCGTGACGCGGATATCCGCGTGCACGCAAGCATCGTCATCAAACGGCGCGGTTACCATCGTGACGAGATGCACGGCGGTGATGCGTTCGCCATGTGAGGAGGTGAGGCGGTTGTATAAGGCGATACTGCTCGCAGGCGCACTCTTGTCAGCATTGCATACAGGCGACTGGGCTAGGTACTTGTGGCAGAGAGGTAAGCGACCGCAGGCGGCAGTCATATCCCTCTTGTGCGCGCTCGTTCTCGTACTTGCCGTCCGCGCAGTCGGTGTCGTGTAAGAGGGGGTGTGTCGGGTATGGCATATGGCGGCAGGCTGTCATCATCGCGTAAGAAGACTATGTGCGTCGTCGTTGCGGAAAGAAGCTGTTTTGACAAGAATAGCAGTACCAAAGAACATGATTTTGTGGTATGCTGTTTTTATGAACAGAAGCGAAACCAAGAGCTGTTTATGCTCTTGGTTTCGTTTGTATCGGAACAGACGGCAGGATGCTGTCGTAGTCAAAAGGAGGAATAGTTCAATGAATGGTCTTTATATGGTCATTGTGGCGGCACTCGTGCTGACGATATGCTACCGCTATTACGGCGCATTTTTGGCCGCTAAGGTATTGGCGTTCGATTCGAATCGTACGACGCCTGCCGTAGAATTTGAGGACGGACATGATTATGTACCGACGAACAAGTGGGTCACGTTCGGTCATCATTTTGCGGCGATCGCAGGGGCAGGCCCTCTCGTCGGCCCGATATTGGCGGCGCAGTTCGGCTACCTGCCGGGCATGCTGTGGATCCTCATCGGTGTATGTCTCGGTGGTGCGGTGCATGATATGGTCATCATGTTCGCATCTATCCGTCATAAAGGCTTGTCGCTTGCGGAGATCGCCAAAGCCGAGATCGGCAAAAAGACAGGCTTCGTCGCGTCTGTTGCTATCATCTGTATCCTCATCATCTCGATGGCAGGCATGGCGATCGCCGTTGCCAATGCGCTCTTTAACAGCCCGTGGGGTGTCTTTACCGTCGGTATGACGATCCCGATCGCGCTGTTTGTCGGTCTGTATATGCGTTGTATCCGTCCCGGCAAGATCGGAGAAGCATCGCTCATCGGTGTCGTGCTCGTCCTGGCGGCAGTCGGCTTCGGCCCTGTCATCGAGCAGTCTTCCTTAGCACCGTACTTCACGCTCAGCCGATTCCAGCTCGATCTTCTGCTGCCGATCTACGGATTCGTCGCATCGGCTCTGCCTGTCTGGCTTCTCTTGGCACCGCGCGACTATCTCAGTACATATATGAAGATCGGTACCATCGGTGCGCTTGCACTCGGTATCCTCATCGTACAGCCTGATATCAAGATGCCTGCCATCACCGAGTTCATCTCGGGCGGCGGTCCTGTCGTCCCCGGCCCCGTATGGCCGTTCGTCTGTATGACGATCGCCTGCGGTGCCATCTCGGGATTCCATGCCATCATCTCGACCGGTACGACACCGAAGATGCTCACGAACGAAAATGAGATACTGCCTGTCGGCTTCGGTGCGATGCTGACAGAAGGCTTCGTCGCTATCATGGCACTCGTTGCCGCAACGAGCCTCATTCCTGCCGACTATTTTGCCATCAACAGCAGACCCGAAGTCTTTGCTACGCTCGGCATGACCGTACAAGAACTGCCCAACCTCTCTGCGATGGTCGGTGAAGATGTCACAGGCCGCCCCGGCGGTGCCGTATCGCTCGCCGTCGGTATGGCGTACATCTTCGCACGTATCCCCGGCCTCGAACAGCTGATGTCGTTCTTCTATCATTTCACCATCATGTTCGAAGCACTCTTTATCCTGACCGTTATCGATGCCGGTACGCGCGTCGGCCGTTACCTCCTGCAGGAGATCGGCGGTATGGTCTACAAACCGCTCGGTGACGTCAACTGGAAGCCCGGCGTTATCCTGTGCAGTGCGCTCATCTCCGTGGCGTGGGGCAGTCTTGTATTCGGCGGCTCTATCTCCTCCATCTGGCCCGTGTTCGGCCTGGCGAATCAGCTTCTCGCCGGCATGACACTTGCCATCGGTACGACCGTCATCATTCGTATGGGCAAGCAAAAATATGCGTGGACGACGATCCTGCCGCTTTGTTTCCTCGTCACGACCGTTTTGACAGCAGGTGTCTACAACATCTTCGAATTCTACCTGCCCAAAGGACAGATCAGTCTTGCACTCATCAGCGCAGGCATGATGATCCTCGTCGTATTCATCATCGTCGATGCCGTCAGAACGTGGATACGCGTTTTGCGCGAAAACAAGCTCGAAACGAAAAAAGCCGCATAATAAGACGAAACGAAAGGACACCTGCGGGTGTCCTTTTTTTGCGCATAAAAAGGAATATCCTGCACAAACTACAGACGGATAAACGAAAGGGGGAATCACTTGTGATCACGCAAAAAGAGCTTATGCTCCTCGATGACTTTCTCTCGCACGTGCAGACTACAGCGGACATCATGAATCACGTAGCCGCCGAGCTTACCGACTCGCAGGCCAAACAGCTCTGTCAGCAGTTCGCACAGCGCGAACAGCAGCATTTCCAAACGATGAGCAAGCACCTCAACGCAGGACAGAAATTGTAGGGGAGGAATATTAGAGTGGCATTCAATCAGAATATGCAGGGCGCGCAGAATCAGCAGAATCAGCAGAATATGCAGGGCGCGCAGAATCAGCAGGGCGGCGTGAACGGACAGGGCGCACAGGTGACGGAGGAGAGCCTTATGAATCTCGCGCTCAACGAAACGAAGCTGATGGCAGGTTCTATCAATACGTATATCTTAGAAGCGTCCGACGATGCGCTCCGACGCGACTATATGACGGTGCTCGGCGATATCTACAGCCAGCAGAAACAGCTCTTTGACTGCATGGAGCAAAAAGGCTACTATCAGCTTGCCGATGCGACCGCCGAAGAAGTCGCACAGACACGTGCCAAATTCCAAAACGCAGGTAATTGACAGATGCGGAGAGGCAGAAAATAACTGCTTCTCCGCTTTACTTAGTTATTGACAAAGAAAGAAAACTAATTTATAATAAGAATTGTTATCCAATGATAAAATATTTCAGATAAAAAGGAGGATTTTCCATGAACGAACAGTCGATCACCGATATGCTTCGCACAAAAGGATTCAAAGTAACACCGCAGAGATTGGCTGTATATCGTACGCTGGCAGAATCGAAGGAACATCCGAGTGCCGAGATGATCTTCTCACAGCTCAAAGAAACGTTCCCGACGATGAGCCTTGCGACTGTATACAAGACTGTTGATGTATTGGCGGAGATCGGATTGGTACAGAAGCTGAATGTAGGAGAAGACAGCTTCCGCTATGACGCTTGGGTGGAAGACCACTCCCATATTCGTTGTACGAGCTGTGGTCGCGTCGACGATCTTACCGATTTTGATGCCGCGCCGATCCTCGAGGCAGCAGGTATCGGTACGGATTACCGCATCACGGGTCAGCAGTTCTATTTCTACGGTGTTTGCAAAGAATGTCAGAAAAAACAACAGTAAGCCTTGTCCGTTACGGACGAGTGCGGTATAATGAGATTGCTTGAATGGGAGTAGCTCGTTAGGATCGTGTCAACATACTGACCTATGGGGTCTGGCACGGTCGTTGACTTACCGTCAATAGTGAGACATTCGGCATAGCATTGCTATGTCGGATGTCTTTTGTTTTAGAGGAGATAATGAAGAAGGTTACATAGAAGAGAGGGAACAGGTATGATGTCTTTTATTACAGCAACGATCGTCGTCGTGCTCGCGGAGATGGGTGACAAGACACAGCTTCTGGCGATGGCGTTCGCGGCGAAATATCCGTGGAAAACGGTCATGGCGGCGATCTTCGCCGCGACGGTGGCAAATCACTTGCTCGCCGTATTGGTGGGAAGCTGGGTGACGCAGTTCGTTTCGGTGGAAACGATGGGGCTGATCGCAGGGGTATCGTTCGTTTTGTTCGGTCTGTGGACGATACGCGGTGATACGCTCGACGGAGAAGACCGCGACCGTAAGTACAGCGCATTTATGACGGTCATGATAGCGTTCTTCCTCGCGGAGATGGGCGACAAAACGCAGTTCGCGACGATCGTTCTCGCGGCACAGCTCGGCGAGGTCATTCCCGTATGGATGGGGACGACGACAGGCATGATGATCGCCGACGGTATCGGTATCTTCGTCGGTGCGGTGCTCGGCAGTCGTATTCCCGAACGTCAGGTCAAATGGGGCGCGGCCATCATCTTTATGCTGTTCGGCCTCTATGGCATCTGGGATGCACTTCCGCTTACATATCAGACGGTGTATACGGCAGGTGCGATGGCACTTGTCTGCACGGGAGCTTCCTACCTAGTGAATAAAATGGGATAAAAAAAGCAGACCCTTCATCGGGGTCTGCTTTTTTTATTACTCGTTCGCTTTATAGTGTTTTTGTATTGTTCAGTTTTACTTACCTCAACCTGTGACGATGGCGACACCTGCGCTCGTGCCGATGCGGTCTGCGCCTGCTTCGATCATGGCGAGGGCATCTGCTTTCGTGCGGATACCGCCCGACGCTTTGATGCGGCAGGAGGCGTTTTTCTGTTCGATGGTACGGCGAAGAAGTGCGACGTCTTCTACCGTAGCACCGCCGCCGATGAAGCCTGTGGAGGTCTTGACGAAGTCGGCACCTGCTTCGATCGTGCATTCTGTCGCGCGGATTTTTTCGTCGTCGGTGAGCTGGCTCGTTTCGATGATGACTTTTACCTTAGCATCGTCCGAGGCTTCGACGACGGCGCGGATATCGGCGGTAACGGCGTCCCACATACCCGATTTGATCGCGCCGACGTTTATTACCATGTCGATCTCGTCCGCTTTGTTTTCTACGGCATCTTTCGTTTCGGCGACTTTTACCGCAGTCGTAGAGCTGCCGAGCGGAAAGCCGATGACGGTCGCAACGTTGACACCTGTACCTCTAAGCTGGTTGGCGGCAAGGCCGACATAGCATGGCGGTACGCAGACAGCGGCGAACTTGTGTGCGGCGGCTTCTTCGCAGAGCTTGATGATGTCGGTGACGGATGTGGTAGGCTTCAGGATGGTATGGTCGATGTATGTGCTGAGTTCTCGCATGAGTATCTCTCCTTCGTTGTGTGTGATATCTCTATTGTACCATACACGCGCGGCCGCCGTACAGAGCGGTCTGCTATTCGTCCGTTTTGCGGTCGGTGCGCAGGTGATCGAGGAGCGCGCAGATCTCGCTCGTTTTTTCGAGGAGGGCGCGGTTCTGTTCGATCAGCACGTCTTGACGGCGGAGCGTTTCGGTGAGGAGGTTTTTGACGAGCAGGTTATTTTCCGCGACGCCCGAGAGGAGCGTTTTGGCCATTTTTTCAAGGCTTGCCATGAAGTATCCCCTTTCTGTGAAAAAAGCGGTTCTCAACGAGAGCCGACTTGCGGTATAATATGATTTAGGGAAAATTTTTGTGCTGGAAACGGAGATAAAAGATGAGTATTTTCAAAGCGTGTGATATCAGAGGAATAGCAGACAGAGATCTGACGAATGAGGCAGCGACTGCCATTGCGCGTGCGCTCGGCGTAAAGCTGACAGGCAAGACGGTCGTCGTCGGCGGTGATGTGCGGTATTCGACGCCGCGCCTCAAGGACATCATGGTGCGTGAGCTTGTGGCGAGCGGCTGTCATGTGAAGGATATCGGCATCGTGGCGACGCCTGTATTTTATTATGCCATCGATATGCTCGATGCGGACGGCGGTATCATGGTGACGGCTTCGCATAATTCGGCACCGCATAACGGCTTTAAGATGGTGTTCGGCTCTGCGCCTATCACGGAAGGTGATGTGCAGGAGGTGCGCCGTATGACGGAAGCAGGTTTGGTGGTACGTGCGGACGGTACGTGTGAAGAGGTCGCGGTCATCGGATCGTACCAAACGGCGATGGCAGAGCTTAGTGCGCACGGTTCGATGAAGATCGTCGTCGATGCGGGCGGCGGTGCGACGAGCCATATCGCGCCCGAGCTGTTCCGCCGATGCGGATATGATGTGGTGGAGCTGTTCTGCGATATCGACCCCGACTTTTCGAACAGACCGCCCAATCCTGCGATCCCTGCGAATCTGGCGAAACTCGGTGAGGCGGTACGCGCCCATGGTGCGAAGCTCGGTATCGGCTTCGACGGTGACGGCGACCGTGCGGGATTCGTCGATGAACTGGGTCGCGCGATCGACAACGACAAGATGCTCGTTCTCTTAGCAGAGGAATTTCTCGCGAAGGAAAAGGGCGCGGTCATCTACGATGCGAAATGCTCGATGCTCGTACCCGAAGGTATCCGTAAGGCGGGCGGTCGTCCTGTGATGGCGCGCGCAGGCCATACGTTCTGCAAGGCGGCCTTTCAACGGGAGAACGCCGTATTCGCAGGCGAGATCAGCGGACATTTCTTCTTCCGCGAGCTCGGTCACGACGATGGGATGTTCGCAGGGCTCAAGATGTGCGAGAGCGTAGAAAAGCACGGCTCGCTCGCGAAGATGGCAGACAGACTGCCAAGCTATATCCTGACGGACGAGTACCGCGTGAAGGCTGACGACTACGATATGCCGAAGACGCTTGACAGAATCGCCGAGCGACTGGCAGACCATCAGCCGAACAGGATAGACGGCGTGCGCATTGAAACGGAAGACGGCTGGGGCATGATTCGCGCCTCGGTAACGGAGCCGATCTTCACGCTCCGCTTCGAGGGCAAGACGGACGCGTTCATCGCAGAGATGAAACAGCTCTTTTTGTCGGCGATGGACGAAGAACTGGCAAAGCGCGTGAGAGTTTCGTTTTCTGCGAGCGAACAATAAGCGTTTTGTCGGGATCGGACGAAAAACGGCAGAGCGCGTGCAGGTTTTGTTCGATGCATAAGCAAAAACAAATGATTTTCAAAGAAAGACGAGATACTATGGAAGAGAACCATGGAGAAGTCTTGTCTTTTATCGGAATAGATCAAAAAAAGAGGGACATGAATGAAGGTTCATATATTGGCAAGCGGCTCTGCGGGCAATGCGACGTGCATCGAGATGGGGGATAGTCGATTCCTGCTCGATGCAGGCATCAGTGCACGCAGGCTGAAACAAGGTCTGTCGGAGGTCGGGATATTGCCCGAGTCGATAGACGGCATTTTTATTACGCATGAACACATCGACCATATCAAAGGGCTGGCGACGTTTACGAAGAAGTACCGTACGCCCGTCTTTGCAAGACGCGACACCTTCCTTGCGATGGGGTGTCGGATGGAGCTTCCGCAGGAGTGCATACGGGTATTGCCCGAGCGCATGGTCTGGCAGGATATCGAGGTATCGTCATTTTCGACACTGCATGATGCGGCAGACCCCGTCGGCTACACGTTCGCGTTCGGCGGTGAGAAGCTCGGACTTGCGACCGACCTCGGATTCGTCACCGAGCGCGTCAAAGAAGAGCTTTCGGGCTCGGACGTACTCATCTTCGAGGCGAATCACGATCTCGATATGCTCAAGAACGGCTCGTATCCGCCGATGCTGAAACGGCGCATCATGAGCAGCCGCGGACACCTCGCGAACGATGCGGCGGCGTGGGCACTCGCGCAGATACTCGGCGAGAAGCAAGCGACCGTATTTTTGGCGCATCTCAGCCAAGAGAACAACGAACCGCGAAGAGCATGGGACACCGTCGCGAATATCTTGGACAGCCAAGGATTCCGTCACGGCAGAGAGATCGACTTACGCCTTACGATGCCTGCGGAAACGGTCAGCATAGACAAAGAAACAGAACAGCTTTTGTTCGGACAATAGAAGGGGGATCATTATGTTTGATAAAAAGAAAGTAAAACCGTATCTTGTGGCACTTCTTATCGGTGCCTTCATCGGCGGCGGCTTCGGTGTCGGCTGTGCGAACCTTGCAGGAAACGAAACACCGCAGTCGCATACGCTCAACCTGAAAACGCCCGATATCGGAAACATTTCCGCATCGCGCATGACACCTGCCGTCGTAGCGGCGCAAAAGGCAGGCCCTGCCGTCGTCGGTATCACGAACAAAGCCGTCGTCCGCGACTGGTTCACCAACCGTTCGGAACTCGTCGAAAAAGGAACAGGCTCGGGCGTTGTCATCGATGCCAAGGGCTATATCGTAACGAACAACCACGTTATCGAAGGCGCGAAAGAGATCGTTGTATCGTTCGCAGACGGTACGACGGTAGAAGGCAAGCTCATCGGCAGCGACCCTGTGACCGATCTTGCTGTTGTTAAAGTCGATGTCAAAAACCTCCCCGTAGCAGAGCTCGGTGACTCGGATGCGCTCATCGTCGGTGAGCCTGCTGTTGCCATCGGCAATCCACTCGGTCTTGAATTCCAGGGCAGTGTGACGAGCGGTGTCGTCAGCGCGCTCAACCGTTCGCTCGATGTCGGCGATCGCAAGTTCAAGCTTATCCAGACGGATGCCGCTATCAATCCCGGTAACTCGGGCGGTGCGCTCGTCAATGCAGACGGTCAGGTCATCGGCATCAATACGGTCAAACTCGTTGTCAAAGGCGTCGAAGGCATGGGTTTCGCTATCCCCATCAATTCCGTACGCCCCATCGTAGAGGATCTGGTTGCCAAAGGCCGTATCGCACGTGCTTATATGGGCATCAACGTGTTGGAAAAAGAACAAGCCTTGCAGGCGGGCTATCCGTATGAAATTGAAAAAGGTGTCGTAGTCGTCAATATCGGAGATGGTACTCCTGCCGCGAATGTTGGTATGCGCCGCGGCGATGTTATCATTCGACTTGGTCAGCATGACATTAACAAATTCTCCGACCTTCGTCAGGCACTCGATGCACACCGCGCAGGCGATCATGTGAAGATCGACATCATTCGTGCAGGACAGCCGATGACGATCGACATCGTGCTTGGGGAAGTGCCTGTGAAGAAATGAAAATAACGATCGTAACAGCAGGTAAGATAAAAGAAAAATATCTCGCTGACGGTATCAAGGAGTTTCTCAAACGACTGACGCCGTACGCGAATGTCAAAATAGTGGAGATCAGTGAAGAACGTATGCCCGATGCACCCTCCGATGCCGAAAAAGCGGCGGTGCTTGCCAAAGAAGGCGAACGCCTCTTAAAGCAAGTTCCGCAGGGAAGCCGCCTCATCGTTCTCGACGTCGTAGGCAAAGCCATCTCGTCTGAAGAACTGTCGGCTCATATCGACGACCTCTGCGTCAAAGGGACGAGCCATCTCACCTTCCTCATTGGCGGAGCATTCGGCCTCTCCGATGAAGTGCGCCGCGCCGCCGATGAACGCATCAGCTTCTCTCGCATGACCTTCACCCACCAGATGATACGCCTCCTCCTCGTAGAACAGATATACCGCGCATTCAAGATTGAAGAGGGTTCGGGATATCATAAATAGGGAGGATTTTTTATGGATTACAGAGCAGAATATGAAAGATGGCTTGCGGCAGAATGCCTA
>JAFSAX010000183.1 GCA_017442105.1 Selenomonadales bacterium
CATAGCGGTTTCGATCCGCACAAGATATTTTCACATATCACGCAAGGACTTCTCCGCCCGATACCGAATTGACATAACAAGACTATCTTGAAAGAAAGCGTGACTCTTATGAAACGATATCTCCTCTCACTGCTCTTTCTGCTTATCTGTCTGCCGACAGCTTACTGCGCAGAAGAAGTCATCATACCAAACGTGACCACACAAGAAGTGCAGTCATTTTTACTCGAAGAGGCAAAAGAGCGCAACATGTTCGTACGCGAAAAAAGCGACACGCTCCTTGATATACATGTGAAGGCAGACAGTGATTATTTTGCCTCACTGTGGGGCGAGAGCGCATACCTGCGCCTTCTCTATCGCTTCTATCCGCAAAACGACGGCACACGCGTCACATACGAAGTACAAACAGTATGCGGTTCTCAATCATTCCCGCTCACCGCAAAACGGCTCGGCGACTACCATGACAAACGTCGTTCGTTCGCCGAAACACGCATCATCAGTACCATAGAGAGCCTATCGAAGCTCCGCATGAAATTCGACGGCTACTATCTCTACGGCCTCATCCTCGGCGACAAAGAGGGTGACATACTCACCATATCCGAAGTCCTCCCCGTTTCCCCTTGTGAGCAGGCAGGCATCACGACAAGTGACACCGTCACCCGTTTCGCAGGACGCGCCGTCCGAGATGCGAGCGAATATGAACTTCTCTACACGTATATGAAGCACTGCCTTACCACCAAACCCCTTCCGCTGACAATTCGGCGCGACGGCAAAGATATCAATATGACGATCACGCCGCAGCACTATACTGCACACGAGCTCGCCAACTGGAGCAGGCTCGTCTACTCGGATGAAGAACACTTATAAAGATACGCTCCGAAGAACAAGCGAGATACCGTAAAGCAACATACGCCCCGCCCGCGAAAAGACCGATCCTATGACCATATAAGGAGGAACCACAATGAAAGTATTGATCTTAAACGGCAGTCCCCACGAAAACGGAAACACCTTCACGGCACTCCATGAGATGGAAACCGTATTCGCCGAGCAAGGCATCGAAACAGAACTCATCCACGTCGGCAAAGAAGCCATCCGCGGCTGTATCGACTGTCGCACCTGCCATCAGACAGGCAAATGCGTATTTAGCGATATCGTCAACAGCATCGCAGACAAGTTCGCAGACGCAGACGGCCTCGTCGTCGGCACTCCCGTCTACTACGCCTCCGCCAACGCCACCCTCGACGCACTCCTCACCCGCCTCTTCTTCAGCACGCCGTTCGACAAAACGATGAAAGTCGGTGCCGCAGTCGCCGCCGCACGCCGCGGAGGTCTGACCGCCACCTTCGACCAACTCAACAAATACTTCGCCATCAGCGGTATGCCCATCGCCGCAGGCTGTTACTGGAACGGCATCCACGGCATGAACGCAGATGACGCAAAACAAGACGGCGAAGGCCTCTACATGATGCGCACCCTCGCACGCAATATGTCCTTCCTGATGAAAAGCATCGCCCTCGGCAAAGAAACCTACGGCCTCCCTGCAAAAGAAGAACGCATCGTAACGAACTTTATCCGATGATACGAAAAAGAGCGACCCAAACGGATCGCTCTTTTTTTCTGCCTGCAAACCAAAAGCCCCTCTTCTATAGAGGGGCTTTGTCATCATATGGTGCGCCCGAATGGATTCGAACCATCGGCACGCAGTTTAGGAAACTGCTGCTCTATCCACCTGAGCTACGGGCGCGTACAAAACCATTGTACCAAATCCCATAGCCGTTGTAAAGATTGGCTTATTTTTCCATTTGTATATTTTCTCATCTGTCGTCGAGCGCAGACACTCCCTATCGTCACCGTATCAGCGTCCACGCACAATACCGCTCATATAGCAGGGTCAGTCGCCCAGACGAGGAGCCACACGCGCCCATGCTTCGGCAGTGAAGAAGCACTCGTCTGCGTTTTGCTCCATCTCCAAGAACCGTCTATACGGCACCGCAAACGAGAGAAGGTCTTTATCAAGGAGCGGACGTGCGCTGATATCGACCGAACCGACAACAGCACGCGGCAGATCCTTTTTCGATTCCGCATACGGCAAAAGGCACACGCTCTGACAGCCTGCCGAGAACGGCATCACGACATTCTCTCCGCCTTCGCGGTCATAGTTGGCTAAGACGACAAGCGCAGACAGCTGATCGCAGTTCGCATACATCACCACGATATCAGGCACAACATCCGCAGGCACTTCATGGAGCGGACGCATCACGACATACTCCGCCTCCACATCCGTCATCGGAAGCGCATCGACGAACGACTTCGCCAGCTCGGGCGACTTCTTGTACCGCTCACCCGCACGGTAGCCCTCACCGCGACCCGTCGAGAGGAAATACTCTATCCCACCGGGGAAATTCGGATACCAATCGCCGAAACACATACCGACACCGCCGCCCCAGCACGTAACATTCCTCCGTGCGAGCGCGACCGTCCTGCCCTTCATCGATGCCGTCACCATCGCCATCACGCATGCCCATTTCCCCTCGGGCAGCGTGATCGCACCATCGGGCTTGTCATTCGTGAAATAGATCGCGATCGGCTGATACCTCAGTTTCAAGATGTCTGACAGTTTGCTCTTCATAGAAATCCCTCCTAGTTGATGAACTCTACCGTGAAATCTTCGCCCCATTCTACGAATTTGATCTTATAATCGGGAAAATATTCAACGATCTGCCATTCTCCATGGGAAAACGGATGACGGTCAACGATCCTTATCCGATAATCTGCTCCCCATTTTACGATCTTTACTTTGAAATCCTCGAAATGCTCTACGATCTGTATCCTTGCCTTATCGATAGGA
>JAFSAX010000184.1 GCA_017442105.1 Selenomonadales bacterium
CCAACTGCACCTGCGTATACCCTTATACGTTAGCCATATTTAGGCAAACAAAAAACGACAAGTGTTACCTTGTCGTTTCGTTTAGATATTTGTTTATGAGGTGGTAGTCGGAGAGTTTATCTACGTCCATGGCAAGTTCGGCGTGCGGCATGATGAGTGCGCGGCATCGTCTGCCCCATAGTTCGGTGAGGTGCTGTTCGATGTCCGCGGCTGACAGCTTTCCGAGAAGGAAGCTGAGGCAGAATCGGATGCCGAAGAGCTTCGCGATGCGCCACGGTTTTTTTCGTACGGCGAAGATGCGTTTGGCGACTCTGAGGAGCGCATCGGATGCGCCGCCGCTGACGTAGAGGAGGTTTCCTCCTGTGAAGGTTCCGTCTGCGAGGCGGACGTACGTTCTTCTTGCGTGCGGATATTGTTCCTCTATCTGCTCACGTCGCACGATGGGGTATGCGAGGTCGGCGCGTTCTCTCTGTGCGCTTTGCCAGAAGTATTCGACTGCGCTTGCGCGAAGGAGCGGTATGTCTGCACTTGCGAGGAGGAAGGGTCTATTCTCTGCCAGTTCGAGGGCACGGGCGAGCGCGCCTTCGATGGCGGGGGCGCCTTCGGCGATGGTGACCTGTTGAGGCAGGTTCAGCGTTTCGAGGATGGCGACGGGGCCGAGGACGGATACGCGTTCAATAGAGGGTGCGTCAAGAAGTGCACGGACGACGTGATGTATCATAGGCTTACCGCCGATGGGAAGGCAGGCTTCGTATGGTGTATATCGCGCCAGTTGACGGCAGGTCTTTCCTCCCGCGAGGACGATGGCATCGCCCAATCCGATCCCTCCTTATTGGTTGCCTGATGTTAT
The DNA here is from genome assembly GCA_017442105.1 of Selenomonadales bacterium. Lineage (NCBI taxonomy): Bacteria > Bacillati > Bacillota > Negativicutes > Selenomonadales > Selenomonadales bacterium. The sequence goes on from JAFSAX010000184.1 coordinate 851, forward strand.
TTACCTGTTTTCTCCATGCCTTTCGGAAGGTCAAGGAGGAGTGCCTGTTCGGCGTTTTCCATGTGTTCGCGAGCGATGCTTTGTGCAAGCTCTACGTCACGCTGGGCGATGGCTTCTACCATGCGTCTGTGTTCGTCCATGGTTTCTTTCATACGACCCGGCTGTGCCATGGAGATGGAACGGAAGCGCGTGAGTTGTTCTCTGAGGTTGCTGATGATGCCGACGAGGCGGTCGTTACGGCTTGCGCAGTAGAGTACGTCATGGAATTGGCTGTCGTATTCGACGACACGGTCCATGTCGCCGTGTTCGAAGGCATCGACGGTGGCAACGAGCATATGTTCCATCTGTTCGAGTTCGTCTTCGGTGATGCGTTCTGCGGCAAGGCCTGCGGCGAGGGCGTCGATGGAGGAACGAATTTCGAATACTTCGTTGATGTCTTTGATGGACAGGTTGGCGACGTATGTTCCGCGGCGCGGGAGCATGACGACGTAGCCTTCGAGTTCGAGTTTGCGGATGGCTTCGCGTACGGGTGTACGGCTGACGCCGAGTTCTTCTGCGATCTGAATTTCCATGAGGCGTTCGCCCGGTTCTAAGATGCCGTCACGGATGGCTTCGCGAAGTGTTTCACAGACGACTTCTCTGAGCGGTTGGTAGCTGTCTAAGCGAATGGGTGCTAATTTTCTTTCCATAGTTATATTTCCTCTCCTTGGCACGTTGCGGTAGTGCAAATGGTGTATGTGCTGTATTTTTGTTTCATGGTGTCTGCGATGCGCTTGGCATCTTGTGCCGATTTGGCAAAGGCGAATACGGTGGGGCCGCTGCCCGACATCATGGCTTTGTCTGCGCCTGCTTCTACGAGTGCGCGTTTGATCTCGTCTATTTCGGGGCGAAGCGGGATGGTGACGGTTTCTAAGACGTTGCCCATGGCTTCGTAGACGCGCGTGATGTTTCCGCTTTCGATGGCGCGTATCATGCGGTCGGCGGTGGGATGCGTTTCGACATTTTCGGCGCGGTATCCACCGTATGCCGCGGCTGTCGATACGCCGAGCGGCGGTTTGACGAGGACGAGCGGGTACTCGCCGAGGGACGATACGCGCGCAAGGACTTCTCCGCGCC
>JAFSAX010000185.1 GCA_017442105.1 Selenomonadales bacterium
AAAAACGGTATAATAAAAGTGTTGTTTAGGAGGAACGTATGCAGATTATTCAATATTGGCAGTTATTAAAACCGTTTTTTAAAGTACAATATCCAATCTTTGTTGGTGGCATACTGTTTTTGATCGTTTCTGATCTTTTGCAGACACAGCTTCCGCGTCTTATCGGTGTAGCAGTCGATGAGGTCATGTCCGAACGGTCGTTATGGCATAGTCTCGGATATCTTTTGATGGTAGGAGTTGGTATGGCAATCACGCGGTATGGATATCGTAGTTTTGTTTTGATCGGGATTCGCAGGCTTGATTTTTATCTTCGGGAAAAGATATATGTTCATGCGCTTCGGTGCCCGCTCGCCTATTTTGAAGAACATGGGCCGGGAAAGGTGCTTGCGCTCATCAGCAATGATATTTTGGCGGTGCGCAATGCGCTCGGTGTCGGACTTATCATCTTTCTGGATGTCATACTGGTCGGTGCTATTTCATTTTATATGATGGCTGAGATGCTCGATGTGTTTTTGACAATGCTTTCAATGGTTCCGCTGGCTGTTATGCTGGTGTTCGTCACTCTCCGTAGTCGAATGATACATACGCGATTTCAAGCCGTTCAAGCACAGTATAGTGATCTTACTTCGATGGTACAAGAAATGCTCAGTGGTAATCGTGTTATTAAGGCATTTGCGATAGAGGACAGTTCGTTTGAGCGGTTTTCAAAAGTCAGCTACGAGGCATATGAGAAAAATATGGCACTTGCTAAAGTGCAGTCGTTCTTTGTACCAATTACACAACTTCTGCCTCTTATAGGATATCTGGTCGCGTTGTATTACGGTGGGCAGTATATCATGGCAGGGGATATGACGATCGGTGAATTTACTGCATTTATCGGATATTTGGGTATGCTCATCATGCCGATCAGTGGTCTTGGGTTCCTTATCAATATGGTTCAGCGCGGTGCTGCATCGATGGATCGGATTCTTGATTTTTTGGCAGAACCGCAAGATGAAGCAGATATTTTTGTAGGCAGAGATGTACAAGGAACGGCACTCGAAGTGAGAAACTTATCTTTTCGTTATCCGAAAGGGGAAGAAGATTGTCTGAAAGATATTTCGTTTTCGGTAGAGGCGGGCGGTTTCGTCGGCATCGTCGGTATGACGGGATCAGGCAAGTCAACGCTTTTGAGATTGCTATTGAAATTGTATCCGGTCGAACGCGGTACGATCTCTATAGGCGGAGATGATATTACAGTACTCGATACGCATCAGCTTCGTCAGATGATAGGCTATGTTCCGCAAGACAGTATGCTGTTCTCGCGGTCGATCCGCGATAATATTGATTTTGCGCAGAGTGGTGCGCAGGATAAGATCGGAGATATCCTTCGCATGACAACGCTTGATTCTTGTATAGCTGAGAAAGAAGATGGTCTTGATACGCTTCTCGGCGAAAAAGGACATCGTTTGTCTGGCGGACAGAAACAGCGTGTTGCGCTTGCGCGTGCGTTGATCAAACAGCCGAGGATATTACTCTTGGATGATGTGTTTTCGGCACTTGATTATCAGACGCAAAAAATGATACTTTCCCGTATGCAAGAGATCACGGCAGGGCGCACGGTACTGCTTGTGTCGCAGAGAATTGTCGCTGTAGAAAAAGCTGATTTGATCTTGGTAATGGAAAATGGAGAGATCGTTGAGCGAGGATCGCATGAGTCGCTCTTGGCGCAAAAAGGTCTTTACTATCACCTCCATACTCGTCAGTCGATGAAGGAAGGAGGCGAGTGCAATGACAAATAACAGAAGTGCTGCGCTTAATATCGGGAACGTAGGTCGCCTCTTGATGCGATTTGCCAAGCCGTCACGATATCTTTTCCTTCTTGCAGGCGTATTGATGCTGACTGCAACCTTGCTTGACCTTCTTCGTCCGTACTTGCTCAAGGTCGCGATCGACGATGCTGTTATGCAGGGTGATATGATGAGCCTCTACCATATCATCGGCATATATTTTGCTTCGCTTATCGGAAGTGGTATTGTTATCTATGCGCAGACGATGGTGCTGCAGCACGTTGGGCAGAAGATCATTCATCAAATGCGCGAGCGTGTATTGAAGCGTATCTTGTCAGAGCCGTATGATAGTCTGCAAAGAAAGTCGGTCGGTGCGATGCTGACGAATGTGACGAACGATACAGAAGCTGTCAAAGAACTGTATACAGGTGTTTTGGTCGCGTCGATCTGTGATGTATTGATCGTAGTCGGTATCTTGATCGCGATGCTCGTTATGAATTGGCAGTTGGCTATATTTGTCTTAATCATGATGCCGATCATATTGTGGGGCATTGAATGGTATAAACAATATAGCCGCAGTGTGTATCGTGTACTTCGCGAGAAAAATGCACAAGTAAATATATATCTGCAGGAAAGCCTGCAGGGAATTACTATCGTAAAAGCATTTTCGCGACTAAAGCAAAGTGAAGATGAGTTCCAAGCAGTCAGTCGGGATTATCTGGACGCAGGTGTGCGAGAGATCAAGGTGACTGTTCTGTTCCGTCCGATGATTGACTTGTTCGCTATCCTTGCTATCGTGTCGGTTCTCGTGATGAGTGAGATGGTGACGATGGCAGGCGGACTGGAGATCGGTGTTATCGTTGCTTTTATCCGTTATACGGAAAAATTGTTCTTTCCGATCAAAGACCTTGCGGAAAAATACAATCTCCTGCAGTCTGCATTGGCGGCGGCAGAACGTATCTATCATTTATT
>JAFSAX010000186.1 GCA_017442105.1 Selenomonadales bacterium
ATGGAAATGGCTCTGCCAGTTGTTTCATCAAATTCGATAATGACAGCACAGAATACTTTTTCGCCTGTTGCGGGTTTAAATCGTACAGGCAGTCCTGTTCGGAATTGTTGGATGACGATATCCTTATCAACACCAAGAATGGAGTTCCATGCCCCTACCATACCGAGATCGGTAATGTATGCTGTTTTGTTGGGCAAAATACGCTCATCGGCTGTTTGGATATGTGTATGGGTTCCTACGAGTGCCGTGATCTTCCCGTCAAGATACCAGCCCATCGCCATTTTTTCCGATGTTGTTTCTGCGTGAAAATCCAAAAAGATAATATCTGTTTTGCCTTCCAGATCTGCCATGATCTCATCGACCTTAAGGAAAGGAGAATCGATCGGAGGCATAAATGTACGCCCCAAAAGATTGATAACGGCGAATCGAACGCCGTTTTTTTCAAAAATATTATACCCTATTCCGGGCGTACCGGTGGGATAGTTGGCAGGGCGAATGATATTAGGATAGTTGTCGATGAAATCGAATATCTCTTTTTTGTCCCAAATGTGGTTGCCGTTCGTAAGGATATCAATACCTGCATCCATCATTTCTTGATATGTTTTTTCGGTAATTCCGACACCGCCAGCGGAGTTTTCGCCGTTGGCGATCACAATGTCGATGTTGTGTTCTTTTTTTATTTTTGGAATGAAGTGCGCGGCTGCCGTTCTGCCGGGATTGCCGTAGATGTCGCCTGCATATAATAATTTCATATTATTTCCTCGCCGATATGATTATTTGTCAAATACCATGACACGTCCGTTTTCACGAATCCCGATAAGATTATTGAGAACGCGTGAACGCTGGATATTGACCAACATATTTTCAATGACTTCTTCTTGGAAGCGGAGTTCTTCGTCTATCAGAGCTTCGTTTTTGTCAGCTAAGATGTGGTCTGCAAAATGAAGCTGAATTATCTTGATCATCAGTGCGATTTCCGATTTAGACAGTGTATCGATATCGCGTGCTATATGAATGACTGTAATGCTGTCATAAGGTGTCATTGTAATAGTCAGGAGCGGGTTATCATATGCGGAAAGGTAATAAAAAGACTGGAGACTTTTTTCAAGGTAATCTTTGAAGGAACGAAATTGCTCATCTGTTGGTATTGTCGTTAAAATAAACGTCAAGTTGAGCGTTGCATTCGATGAATCGAATCGCAGTGTTCCGATCTCAGGATAACGAACGAGCATAGAAACAAGCAGGTTGACGCTATCAGATACCTTCTCTCCATCAAGTTTAAGATTGTTCATTTTATCACCATCCTTTTAAAGTAGTCTACTAAAAATAATATCACAAATTGAGCACGGAAACAAATAAGAATATAAAAATTATTTTGTTTTGGAACATACGTGAATGTCCTGCGCGTTACATAGGTACTTTCTGATATAAATAAAAGCGTAGGCTATGCTGCATATTTCATAAAAAATAGCAGTCCATACTAAGATGGACTGCTGATTTTTTTTATTTTGCATAGTCGACTGCGCGTGTTTCGCGGATAACCGTTACGCGAATCTGACCCGGATATTCGAGTTCGGATTCGATTTTTTTCACGATGTCACGTGCCATCATAACAGATGCAGCGTCATCGATTTTTTCCGGTTTAACCATGATGCGAATTTCGCGGCCTGCTTGAATAGCGAACGATTTGTCAACACCCGGGAAGGATTCTGCGATCTCTTCCAAGCGAGTCAAACGTTTGAGGTAGCTTTCCAAGCTTTCGCGACGTGCGCCCGGTCTTGCTGCAGATACAGCATCGGCTGCTGCAACGAGAACGGCCTGAACCGTTTTCGGCTCTTCGTCGCCGTGATGAGCAACGATAGCATTGATAACATCAGCGGATTCACGATATTTTTTCGCGAGATCGCCGCCGATCGTTACATGCGGACCTTCTACTTCATGGTCGATTGCTTTACCGATATCGTGCAAAAGACCGGCACGTTTAGCGAGCATCACATCGATACCGAGTTCTGCTGCCATAACGCCTGCTAAATGAGATACTTCGACGGAATGTTTGAGGACGTTTTGTCCGTAGCTGGTACGATATTTGAGTCGTCCCAACAGCTTGATCATTTCCGGATGGAGACCATGTACACCTGTTTCGAAGGTAGCCTGTTCCCCTGCTTCCTTGATACGCTGTTCTACTTCGCGACGAGCTTTTTCTACCATCTCTTCAATTCTTGCAGGATGGATTCTGCCGTCTGCGATCAATTTTTCCAATGCAATGCGTGCAATCTCTCTGCGTACGGGATCAAAACCCGACAAGATTACCGCTTCCGGAGTATCATCAATGATTAAGTCAATTCCGGTTAAGGTTTCGAGTGTACGAATATTACGACCTTCACGACCGATGATACGGCCTTTCATTTCGTCATTCGGCAATGCGACGACCGATACTGTGGTTTCTGCCACGTGGTCGGCTGCACAACGCTGAATCGCGAGAGAGATGATCTCACGAGCACGTTTGTCCGATTCTTCTTTCGCCTGCTGTTCCAATTCTTTGATAAGCATAGCAGTTTCGTGTTTTACTTCTTCTTTTGTGTTCGTAAGAAGCATATTTTTAGCATCTTCCGACGTTAAGCCCGAGATGCGTTCGAGTTCCACGAGCTGTTTGTTATACAGATCATTGATCTTATGCTGTGTGCGATCGACTTCGGCTTCTTTGCGGCTGAGGATGTCTTCTTTTTTCTCGAGAGAATCAATTTTACGGTCAAGATTCTCTTCTTTTTGCTGAAGACGACGTTCCAAACGCTGTAATTCCGAACGGCGTTCACGTGTCTCTTTATCTAACTCATGACGTAATTTATGAATATCTTCTTTCGCTTCAACGACTGCTTCTTTATGAATCGTCTCTCCGGTACGTTTTGCATCTTCCAAAATCTTTTCGGCTGCTGCTTCTGCGGAGATGATTTTTGCTTCTGCGGTCTTTTTGCGAACTACATATCCAATGGATACACCGATAAGCCCTGTAATAATAGCAATTACTATCTCGATGATACATTACACCTCCTTCTGTATAAAATTATAAGGCTTTTTACTTGTTCATCCTTCTCAAATGATGGCCTAAATCAATTGATGAAAATTTTCAAAAAATTAATAACTGAAATTTTGAAAACAATTGGATAGTCTAATTGTAATAGTTTTTCCTGTAAGTGTCAAGATTAAGAGAAACTTCTTGTTCGTTTATTCCTCTGTTTCAGCGATCATACCGCCAATATTGAGCTTTTCACGGATTTTACGTTCAATTTCAATAGCAACTGCCGTATTTTCCTTCAAGAATTCTTTGGCATTTTCACGACCTTGACCAAGTCGCTCTCCACTGTACGAATACCATGCACCGCTTTTATCGATGATATCAAGATCGGTACCGATATCAATAAGACATCCTTCATGCGAGATGCCTTGACCATACATAATATCAAATTCTGCCTGCTTGAACGGCGGAGCGATCTTATTTTTAACAACTTTGATGCGTGTGCGGTTACCCACCATGTCGTTGCCTTGTTTTAAAGTGTCGACTTTGCGAACGTCAAGGCGGACAGATGCGTAGAATTTGAGTGCACGACCACCTGTCGTTGTTTCCGGATTGCCAAACATAATACCAACTTTTTCACGAATCTGATTGATAAAGATAGCCGTTGTGCGCGATTTGCTGATGATACCCGTCAATTTACGCATTGCCTGCGACATAAGACGTGCCTGAAGGCCTACGTGCGAGTCGCCCATTTCGCCTTCGATCTCTGCTTTCGGAACGAGTGCGGCAACGGAGTCAACGACTACGATGTCGATAGCACCGCTTCTTACGAGGGCATCTGCGATCTCAAGTGCTTGCTCGCCGTTATCCGGCTGGGAGATCAAGAGATTGTCGGTATCGACACCGAGTTTTTTTGCATACGCAGGATCAAGTGCGTGTTCTGCGTCAATGAAGGCTGCAATGCCGCCCATTTTTTGTGCTTGAGCGATCACATGGAGTGCGACTGTCGTTTTACCGGACGATTCGGGACCATAGATCTCGATGACTCTGCCGCGCGGTACGCCGCCGACTCCAAGTGCAATATCAAGAGAAAGTGTTCCTGTCGGAATCACTTCTACGTGCATTTTTGCGGCGACTTCGCCCAGTTTCATGATCGAGCCTTTACCGAAATCTTTTTCGATCTGGCGAATTGCATTATCTAACGCTGTCATTTTATCGTGTGCGGCTCCTCTTTCTGCCATTGGTAGTTCCCCCTCTTTTTATTTTCTGATTGATTTAACGGCGTTTTGCCGGTTCTACGTTGATCTTGTACCCTTTGATGGTGTTTTTGTGCATGACCGAAAGTACGCGTTCAGCAGTGTCTTTCGGCACTTCGACAAAGGTAAATTTGTCGTAGATATTGATAAGGCCGATGATGTTGCCCGGGATATCAGCTTCGCTGGCGATTGTGCGTACGATGTCTTCGGGACGAATTTTTTGTGCTTTGCCTGCATTGATGAAAAGTCGTACCATACCCGGTCTTGCGCCTGTATTTTCAAGGTCAATATTGGTCGTTTCTTCAACAGGATTTTCTTTAAAGCCTTCTAAATGGAGTTTTAAAGCTGCTGCTGCGATTTCTGCAGGATCGTAGTCGTCTAAGAGATCAGCAATGATGGAATGATATGCATCAAGACGTCGACGTTCGAGCGTTTTGACGAGGCGGTCTTTGATGATCTCGCGTTGACGTTCCAATACATCGGCAGACGACGGAAGCTGTTTGCGCAGAATACGTGTTTTTGCCAAACGTTCGATCAATTTGAGTTGACGATATTCGCGTGGTTCGATAAATGTGATCGCCGTTCCTTGACGACCTGCGCGGCCTGTACGACCGATACGATGAACGTAGGATTCGTGGTCCTGCGGAATGTCATAGTTGATGACGTGTGTGATATCATCGATATCAATACCGCGTGCTGCAACGTCTGTTGCTACAAGAATGTCGAGTTTTCTTTCGCGGAATCGTTTCATTACACGGTCACGCTGCATCTGACTTAAGTCACCGTGAAGACCGTCTACCAGATATCCGCGTGCTTGAAGTGATGCGACGAGATCGTCAACGCCTTTTTTGGTACGACCGAAGATGATCGTGCGACCGATTTCTTCCATATCCATAACACGGCAAAGTCCGTCGAGTTTTTCGCGTGTTTCGTAGTAGCATTGATCGATCAGCGGTACAGTTAGTTGTTCACGACTAATGGTAACTTTTTTGGGAGATTTCATATATTTTTTCGCCAGATTTGCGATTTCTGTCGGCATAGTAGCCGAGAATAACAGTGTCTGACGCGATTCGATCGGGATATTGCTCATGATCGTTTCGATATCTTCGATAAACCCCATGTCGAGCATTTCGTCTGCTTCATCAAGGATCAATGTGTGTACGCGATCGAGCTTGATCGTCTGGCGACGAATGTGGTCAAGCAGACGACCCGGTGTACCAATGACGACATGGACACCTGCTTTAAGTGCGCGGATCTGTCGATCGATCGATTGTCCGCCATAGATGGGAAGTGTTTTTGTACGTGTGAATTTCCCAATCTTGGATAATTCCTCCGACACCTGGATAGCAAGTTCGCGAGTCGGAGTCAAAATGAGCGCTTGAACGTGTCGTCCGTCTTTGATCTTTTCGATCGTAGGAATGCCAAATGCAGCCGTTTTTCCTGTACCTGTCTGTGCCTGACCGATTACGTCATGGCCTTCGAGTACCAATGGAATCGTCTGACTTTGAATCGGCGAGGGTTCTTCAAACCCCATTGCCGCCAATCCTTGGCATATCTTTTTGCTCAGTTCAAGTTCTCCAAACATACTTAATTCTTTTTTCAAAAGTACGGTCTCCTTTTATCTATTTAAATAATTTCTGATCTCATTCAGTACAGCTTGCGATACAAGCCGTTTGATCGTTGTGCGATTGCCTGTAAAGTGGCATAATCTACACGTTGTTTCATCTTCGCCTGAAACGGCAATATAGACAGTACCGACAGGCTTTTCGGGCGTACCGCCGTCGGGACCTGCAATGCCTGTCACCCCTACTCCGATATCCGTTTGGTTAAGACGGCGTATTCCTTCTGCCATAGCGC